>CAIYCZ010000317.1 GCA_903924805.1 uncultured delta proteobacterium
ATCATACCATGCATAATATACACCTTCAAAACAGTTGGATTCATTGCCCTCACCTGTTTCATTGCGCGTGCGGCAGCCTGCATGACACCCAATACAGCCCTGCGGCCGTGATGCTGCGGGAATCTCTGTATCGCCTAAGTATCTGGGCGGTGCTCCAAACGTGCCTCGATACATGGCGACAGCCTGATGGGGCTTGCCCATATCAAAGGCATAATTTTTCATTGCCCACATGCGTGCATCAATGAGGCCTTTGGGATCAGCTACTTTGACACTTCCTGTTCCGATCACGCTGATCGCCTTCAGGTTTTTTGTACCCCACGCGCCGCCAAAGCCTCCCTGACCCGCGCCATTGCCAGCGTCATGAGTAATACTTGCTATTCTTCCTTTGTTTTCACCCGCCTGACCTATGCATAGCACTGCTGGCCGCTGCGTTGATCGCTTCCAACTCCCGGCTCCGCCTGCCTCAAACCAGTCTGTAAAATCAGTTTTGCCGCTCACTTCCTGCCAGATCACAGACTGTGTCTTCCACGTATCAAGCCCCCAGAGCGATGAGGCATCTTTGATCTGTACTGAATCATTGCGGATATCAACCCATACCGGCTTGTCTGCAACGCCTTCAATCACAACCCCGTCCCAGCCCGCATATTTGAGCATTGCGCCGAACCTGCCGCCAAAGTTGCTTCGCGTAAACCACCCGATGGGCGATGACTGCACCCCTATTCCCTGCATCTCGGTCCGCGATCCCGCCCCCGGCGCCATACTTCCGGTAAGCGGTGATGTCATGATCGTCACCACATTTGCCGGATCAAACCCGTCTATGGTCTTGTCTTTTACAAGGTCAAAAAAGATGGCTGACCCGATGCCATGTCCGCCTCCCCACTGCTCATAGGCGGCGGTATCGATGGTTGAAGTTTTCCTGTCGCTAAGGTTGATACGCAACATTTTGCCTGTGTAGCCGTTCATATATACCCCACATAATATATATACTTGTTGTTAGTGGTTGGTTGTTAGTTGCAACTGACAACGTGCTACTAACGTTTAAAACCTCGGATACCCCAGCGCTGCCCAGTTCTTGTCCCGAAGATTTACCTCATACCGGTCAAAGAAAATTTTATCTCTGAATGCAATTGCCTTCATGGGGCACAGCTCCACACATGCCTGCTTTCCTTTCACTCCGCCCTGTTCGCTCCAGTGGGGCGTGTCGCCGCACAGGTCGCACTTCTGCGCATGGCTTTCAACAAAGTTCCATACTGACCGGCCCGGATCATACGGGCATGCCTGCACGCAGGCTTTGCAGCCGATGCACTTTGAGCTGTCAACGGTTCTCACATTGCCGTTTGCAGCATCTACATGCAGCGCTCCCGAGGGGCAGGCGGTAAGGCATGCGGGCTCCGCGCATTGCCGGCACTGCTGCTGGCTGATATCATAAGGAAACTTCTCAAAAGGATTCTGCAGCACCTGAATTCGTGCAAGCGACAGATTTGCCTCCCCCTCGTGTGCCAGCGAGCAGGCCAGCATGCAGGTCAGACAGCCCTGACACTTTTTTGTGTCAACCACAAGGTAGCCCTGGCTTCTGGGAACGCTGCCGGCATCTGCACCCCCGGCGCACAGGCCTCCGCACCCCACGGCAATGATGACAAGACCCGAGTATTTCATGAAATCCCTGCGGGAAATGCTCTTGTTGTAACTTGAAGCTATAGATTTATTCATTCGGTTCATTCCCCCTTCCGCGTATTGTTGCCTGTATCAGTTATGCAGGTAGCGCATGTTAACAGTTCATTTGTTTAAACAGTCCTCAACAAGCTGCTGGGCCGCAGCATAAATTTCTTTCTGATACGCGCAATCCGTTATGAGATCATCATCTGTGCTGCCGTTTGTGCAGCCGTCAATCAGCG
>CAIYCZ010000318.1 GCA_903924805.1 uncultured delta proteobacterium
GCAACCTCACCGCTGGTTGTGGGAATAAAATGAAATGACAAATCACAAAATCAAAATGCCAAATAAATTTAATGTATAGGAATTTCCTTTTTGATAAGCAGAGGTAACAAAAGGCAAACAGGAGGGTAAACAAGTAGATAAAAAAGAGGGATATGATAATACAATAAATTTTACTTTGCGCCTTTGCGAGAGATTACTGTTTTTAATTTATTTTGAAATTTGGATTTTGACATTTGGATTTCTTTACATCGCTTGGAGGTTCTACCATGGATGAACATGATAAGGTATTGGAAGAATGGAATTTTAAACACGTAAAGATCGGAGACCTTGTCTATCCCCTGGCGGATGGCTTTAGCAACAAGGTAACGGTCGAATATAAACGGGTACGGGCTTCTGTTCCGGGAAGGCTGTTTGCATTGTTTAAAAATATAAAGGGGCTGGTAGAGCAGGAGCCGACCGGAGAATTTAATTATGGCGAGGTATCCTTCGGCGTTAACCTGCGAACCCATGCAGACGTTTCCCTGTATGATACGCTCCATGTTACCGAAAGTTCACGGCGGGCAAGCATTGTCCGGCATGCTGCAGAAATAACCAGAAGGCAGGTCAAGTATTCGGGCGGGTTGTTAATTGAAGCAAATAACGATTTCCCCTACCGGCACGTGGGGTCAGGCTCATCTGCCGCACTGTATACCGCAACCGCTCTTGCCATAAACAAACTGCTGGGAGAACCCATACAGAAAGAAAAGCTGCCCCGGTTTTTAGCTCAGAACTACGGAGAAGAAATTGACGGTAACCATGAAAACCTGATTACCGTGCAGTGCACCGGCGGAACATCATGGATGGGTCTGACGGGCGGCATAATCCTGGTTGATAAAAGCCAGCTCAAACACCGAATGGCCATCCCTGAGGAGCTCGGCTATGTTATCGGCGTTCCCGATTACCCGAAGCCTGACGCCAAGGGGGCCATGGCACGGGAGGCGGGAGGGATTTTTCAGGATATTCTGGACAAGCTTCCGGAGATGGACCGGTTTCACCGGGAAGTGTTTCATGACGTGGAGCTCGCCATAAAGGATAGCGATATTATTAAGGTCGGGAAGGGGATATATAACGCATTCTCCTATGATCCTTTTATGCAGCTCTTTGACAACATGTTCCCCGGCATAAAGGTTCTGTTCTGGAAGCTGAGAACTCTGATGCAGAAACATTCCCCGGTGGCTACCTTCATATCTTCTGCCGGCCCCGGCATTGTAACCGTATGCGAAAAGTATAAAGAAAAAGAGATTATGGATTGCTATGAGAAGCTGGGAATTGATTACCTGCTGACACCGGAGCCTGCAAACAATGGGGTTCAATACGAGATTCTGGAGAAAAACGGGTAACCGCAGAGGTCGCAGAGAGAACGGTACGGTGTGATTCAGTGGATTTCTGTGGCTTTAATAATAAGGGGAGACGTGCTTGATTGTCCAGATTTACGGCTGCAAAACCATAGAGGATGCTGAATCCCTGGCAGCCCTCGGTGTTGACTGCATCGGCCTGGACGTGGCAGATGATCCCGCTGACCGGGCGCTGATGAAGCAGATTGTTAATCTCGTGCGCAACCATATGCAGACCGTGCTGCTGCCGGTATTCACCGACCTTGAGACTGCGCTGCGCATAGTGCGTGAAATCAAGCCCCATATCATGCATTTGTGCAGCTCTGATATGCTGCCCCTTGATGAAACCCGCGCAGTCCGCACAGAGCTGGGAGAGATAAAACTCCTTCAGGCAATTCCGGTAGGGCTTGCGGGCCGCTCTGATACAATTGACTCTCTGGGACTTGCCCTTCAGTACCAGGAAGTTGCGGATTTATTTATTCTTGATACCTATGCAGGCGACTATTCGGAGGGGAGCACTGAAGTGTCCGGCATGATTGGTATCACAGGGAAAGTCCACGACTGGGCCGTGAGCAGAAAAATTGTTGAGCAAAGCACAAAACCGGTGATCCTTGCTGGCGGCCTGAATCCGGAAAATGTTAGTGCAGCAATAAAAGCCGTGCGCCCCTGGGGGGTTGATTCATGCACCGGAACCGACGTTTGCCGGGGTAAAAAAGATCTTGCCAAAGTGGCCGCCTTTGTTAAAGCCGCCCGTGCCTGCGTATAATAAATATGATCCTCCGGAAATTCCGCATATCAGCAATGACACCCGCTCCTTAATCCTCCCCCGTCGCGGGGGGTGGGGAAAATTTGCATCTGCCTCCCTTGAGAGGGGAGGGAATAAAAGGGAGGGTGAATATATGAGGAGAAATGCCCATGAACGATTATAACAATGCTGCATGGCAAAAGAAAAATAAGCTAACCGTTGATGTGAATAATATGATCAGCACCAGAGTCGGCACTGATCATGGCGTCACGGCTGAAGAATTGAACGGGCTTGCCGGAACCCTTTCCCGCATTCATGAGGAAACGGCGGCAAAGAGGAAAAAGGCAGAGATTGCATTTTTTGAACTTCCCTATCAAAAACAGAGCGTTGCTGAGATTGCTGCCGCAGCAGATAAACTGAAAGGCCGTTTTGAAAATCTGGTTGTGCTTGGCATAGGTGGCTCAGCACTTGGTATGACTGCCCTGCATACCGCTCTTCATCCTCCGCATTATAACCTCCTCCCCGGAGACAAACGTGGCGGGACACCGCGGCTCTTTGTTGCAGACAATATTGACCCGGCCGGGTTTCAGGGGCTTCTTAATATACTTGATATGGAAAAGACGGTCTTCAATGTCATCAGCAAATCCGGCGAGACAGCAGAAACCATGAGCCAGTTTCTGATAATTAAAGAGCTGCTTGAAAAAAAAGCTGGGGAAAAGCAGGGCATGCGACCACATCATTATTACTACTGATGCAAAGAAGGGGTTGCTCAGAGAAATAGTGAAGCAGGAAAAGTGCAGAAGCTTTGTTGTGCCTGACGGTGTTGGCGGCCGGTTTTCTGTTTTAACAGCGGTGGGGCTTCTGCCTGCAGCGCTCACCGGAATAGATATTGAGGAGCTCCTGGCCGGGGCTGCATTCATGGATGCTCTCTGTCAGAAAAACACTCCGTTTGAAAACCCTGCGCTGCTTCTGGCGGGACTCCTGTATCTTCTTGACACAAAAAAAAGCAAGGCTCTCCACGTTATGATGCCGTATGTTGATGCCTTAAAAGATATCGCCGACTGGTTCAGGCAGCTCTGGGCAGAAAGCCTTGGAAAAAAATATTCAGTTGAGGGAAAAGTAATTAATGCCGGCCCCACCCCGATCAAGGCTCTCGGCGTCACCGACCAGCACTCCCAGGTTCAGCTTTACAATGAGGGTCCAAACAATAAGGCCATCATCTTTTTAGCTGTTGAAGATTACCGCGCGGACATCACCATTCCTGAAATGTATAAGGAGCTTGAAGGAGTAGGCTATCTTGGCGGTCACGGCCTTGCAGAACTCATTCAGGCAGAACGCCGGGCTACCGAACTTGCCCTGACAAAAAACCAACGGCCCAATGCCACCATCACCCTCCCCCGGGTAAATCCATTCACGGTGGGGCAACTCCTCTACCTGCTTGAAGTGCAGACCGCATACGCTGGTACACTTTATAACATCAACCCCTTTGACCAGCCGGGCGTGGAAGAAGGCAAACAGCTCACCTATGGACTCATGGGAAGAAAGGGGTATGAAAAAAAGAGGGAAGAGGTGGAGAATCAGGCGGGAAAGGATAAGCGATATATTATTTAAATACATTCAGTGGGTTTGGATGGCCTTACAACTAATGAACAATAGCCCTGATAATTTTGAATATAAGTCGAAGTTTTTCATCGTCGACAATTTTTAAAAACTCACCTATATTTTTAACCAGCTCTTTATTTCCCTCCTGA
>CAIYCZ010000319.1 GCA_903924805.1 uncultured delta proteobacterium
ATCATGAAGGTTATTACTCAAGGGAGCACTAGAAGGCTGTTGAAAAACACCCATCTGCTTCGTTGCGCTCATCCTTCGTCATTGCGACGTACTGGAAAGTACGCCTCATTCCTCTCGATTTCGCGCGCCTTGCATCTGGATGTTTTTGACCAGCCTGGGAGAAAACTACTTTTTCAACAACCTGATAGATAGCCGGGAACAGTACGGAGAGGAAGTGCGGGGTAGCGAAGGAGGTGTGCAGGTAAAAACGACGAGTGAAGCAGGTCATGAGGAATAAGGGTTTCATTCTACTTTTGCAGTGGGGTTGTTGAACGGTTGTGGTAAAAAAATGGATGGATTGAGGTGAATTATGAAAATACATGAGTTTCAGGCAAAGAAGATTTTTTCTGAATACGGAATTCCCATCCCCCGCGGGGATGTAGCAAAAACACCGGATGAGGCAAAGGCAATTGCCAAAAAACTGGGCGGTACGGTAGTGGTTAAAGCACAGATTCACGCAGGCGGTCGCGGAAAGGGCGGCGGCGTAAAAGTTGTTAAAACCCCCGAGGAAGCATTCCAGGCTGCAAAGGCTATTATCGGCATGAACCTGGTGACCCACCAGACCGGCCCCCAGGGAAGAAAGGTCAAGCAGGTGCTGGTAGAAGAGGGGCTTGCGGTTGAAAAAGAGCTCTATATCGGCGTTGTCATTGACCGCGCTCAGGGTGCACCGGTTATCATGGCTTCTGAGGCAGGTGGTATGGACATTGAGGAAGTTGCCGCAAAGACCCCGGAAAAGATTTTGAAGGTTGCCGTAGATCCGGCTACCGGGTTTACCGCCTATCATGCCAGGAAGCTTGCCTACGGGCTCAATTTAAATGCTGACCTGATCAAAAAGGCAACGCCCTTCATCTCAAGCCTGTATAAAATGTTCCTTGCCAAGGATGCATCACTGATTGAAATAAACCCGCTGGTGATCACCAAGGATGGCAATCTGCTGGCACTTGACGCCAAGATGACTTTTGATGATGACGGCCTGTTCCGCCATCCAGAGCTCAAAGAGTTGTATGATGTGGATGAGCAGGAGCCCCTGGAAGTTGAAGCCGGGAAATATAAGCTTAATTATATCAAACTTGATGGCAATGTGGGGTGCATGGTCAACGGTGCAGGACTGGCCATGGCAACCATGGATATTATCAAGATAGCCGGCGGAGAGCCGGCAAACTTTCTGGATGTCGGCGGCGGTGCCTCTGCCGAGCAGGTGGAAAACGCGTTTCGCATTCTGCTCTCGGACAAAAATGTCAAGGTTGTTCTTATTAATATATTCGGCGGAATCCTGCGCTGCGACCGGGTGGCTACCGGTATTGTTGAGGCGGCAAAGCGCATTGAGATGAAACTGCCCATGGTGGTGAGGCTTGAAGGGACCAATGTAGAGGAAGGCAGAAAGATTCTCATGGAATCGGGGATTACATTTGAGGTAGCGACAACATTTGAAGACGCTGCAAAAAAGGTTGCGCAGTTAGCGAAGGCGTAGCAGACGGGAGGAAACGGTCATGAGCATACTGATTAATAAAGATACACGGGTTGTTTTTCAGGGAATTACCGGAAGCGAAGGCAGCTTTCACGCAAAGCAGTGCATGGAATATGGAACAAAAGTGGTGGCAGGAGTTACTCCCGGCAAGGGTGGACAGCGGTTTGAGGAAAAGATTCCCGTCTTTAACCGGGTGATTGATGCAGTGGAAAAGGAAGGTGCCAATGCCTCCTGTATTTTTGTCCCGCCGGCTTTTGCGTCGGATGCCATTATTGAAGCAATTGACGCCGGGGTTGACCTGGTGGTGTGCATCACCGAGGGGATTCCGGTGCTGGACATGATAAAGATAAAAAAATATCTGGCTGGCAAAAAAACCAGGCTCATCGGGCCTAACTGCCCGGGGCTCATCTCACCCGGTAAATGCAAGATCGGGATTATGCCGGCACGCATACATCTGGAAGGTGGTGTGGGTGTGATCTCCCGCAGCGGGACACTGACCTATGAGGTGGTGTGGCAGCTTACCAACCGCGGCATCGGACAGTCAACCTGTATCGGTATCGGCGGAGACCCGATAGTCGGATCATACTTTACCGATCTGCTCCCGCTGTTTAATGAGGACCCGCAGACCGAGGCAGTGGTAATTATCGGTGAGATTGGCGGCACGGCCGAAGAAGAAGCGGCCGCTTATGTAAAAGCCGGTTTCAAGAAACCCATCTTTGGCTTCATCGCCGGACAGACCGCTCCTCCGGGCAGACGCATGGGTCATGCCGGAGCAATCATTTCCGGTGGTAAAGGAACAGCAGCAGAAAAGAATACCGCATGGAAAACAGCAGGCATTCATGTGGAGACTAACCCTGCCATGATTGGCGAAATGGTTGCTTCTGTGTTAAAAAAGAAATAACCACGCAAGCAGCTTCACTCCCGGTGAATACCCTCCAGGCCAATCACGGAGCATAGTGCAAAACTCGAACATGAACTTCAGGTGGCCCCGCTCCCAAGGCGGGGCCGCCTGAAGCGGTATAGAGGTAGTCGTTTTTGTTATCCAAAAGGACCAAAGTAAAATATACTGAGAAAAAAAAGAAGAGCAAATACCCGAAAGTCTCTTTTTTTATTTTTGATAAATGGTGCAAGCGCTGTGGTATCTGCGTGGAACTGTGCACCCATAAAGTGTTTATTACTGATGAAGAAGGATACCCGCGGGCGGTCAAACCTATCGAGTGCAACCGCTGCGGCTTTTGCGTGAGCCGATGCCCGGATTTCGCATTACAGATTATCGAGGGAAGAGGAGAAGAAGAAGAGAGGAACAGGAAGCTCTAAGCACCGCGTAGTCTCTTAAGACTAAATTTCTTGCAAAAATGGAAAGAAGAATTAAAAATCTGGAACTGGAAGAAATCAGGAAATTTTTATTTTTACCTTTGTGAGTTCCTCAAGTTCCAGATTCAATCTTCTTTGTTTCTTTTTTTGTCTTTGCGGTTAACTTTTGTTCCGGCTGGTCCGGGTTAGGGCTTAACTCAGTTTCTTATAATTATAATGGTGGTGAAGAAAGGTTAGTAGCAACGGATGGAACCAAAGCTGTTAATGGGAAATGAGGCATGTGCAGAAGGGGCGCTTGCAGCCGGCATCAGGTTTTTTGCCGGCTATCCGATTACTCCCTCCAATGAAATTGGCGAGATCCTGTCGAGCCGCCTGCCCGCGATCGGCGGGAAGTTTATTCAGATGGAAGACGAGATCGGCAGCATGGCGGCAATAATCGGCGGCTCCATCGGCGGCCTCAAATCCATGACAGCCACCAGCGGCCCCGGCTTTTCCCTGATGCAGGAAAATATCGGGTTTGCAGCAATGGCAGAAATCCCCTGCCTGGTGGTAAATGTGATGCGGGCAGGACCCAGCACCGGCATGCCCACGCTGCCATCCCAGGGCGATGTCATGCAGGCGCGCTGGGGAACCCATGGTGATCATCCCAGCATTGTGCTGTGTCCGTCATCGGTCAGGGAAGTATTTGACCTCACCGTCACATCAGTTAACTTTGCAGAAAAATACCGGATGCCGGTAATTCTTTTAATGGATGAAGTCATAGGCCATCTGCGTGAAAAGGTTACCCTGCCGCAGCCGGAGAGCATCCAGATAATTGACCGGCCACGGCCAACCTGTCCGCCTGAATGGTATAAACCCTATGAGGATAGCAAGACCGGGGTACCGCCTATGGCCGCCTTTGGTGATGGATACCGGTATCATATCACCGGCCTGACCCATGACATTATGGGCTTTCCAACCACCAGAAAGGATGAAGTGGAACCGCTCATGCAGCGGCTGTTCCGGAAAATCTCCCAGGCGTTTGAAGAGATTATGCTCTACGATAGGTTTCTCATGGAAGATGCCACCACGGCAGTGATCGCGTACGGGTGTGTGGTACGTTCTGCCAAAAGCGCTGTGCTGCAGCTGCGCAGGGAAGGTATGAAGGTCGGACTGCTGAAGCTCACAACCCTGTGGCCGTTCCCCCGGATAGCCGTGGAATCACTGCCGGAACAGGTGCAGGACCTCATAGTGCCGGAGATGAATATGGGGCAGATATACCGGGAAGTGGTACGGGTCAACCAGGGCAGGTGCCGGGTGAGAAAAATATCACGGATTGACGGCGAGCTTATGACTCCTCAGGAAATAATATTTGGCATCAAACGACGGGAGCGAAAATGACGGTCAAAAATGCAGATGTGTACCAGTACCTGAGGCATGAAAAAAAGTTCCCCCTGATCTGGTGTTCCGGCTGCGGAAACGGTATTATTCTCGGGTCAATGATCAGGGCAATAGACAGCCTGGGCATTGCAAAAGATAAAACCGCCATTGTCTCAGGAATCGGCTGCTCGGGAAGAGTCTCTACCTATATGGATTTTAATACCCTGCATACCACCCACGGCCGGGCCCTTGCGTTTGCGACCGGGCTCAAGCTTGCACGGCCGGAGTTGACTGTCATGGTGGCAATGGGTGATGGGGATGCGCTGGCAATCGGGGGAAATCATTTCATTCATGCCGCGCGGAGAAATATTGATTTGACCGCAATTATTTTCAATAACAGCATTTACGGAATGACGGGCGGCCAGATTTCTCCAACCACTCCCAGGGGAAGTATCGCCTCTACCGCACGAATGGGAAACATTGAGTCTCCGTTTGACATTGCAAAGCTTGGCGAAGCAGCAGGTGCAGCATTTGTCGCCCGGGGCTCTACGTATCATACCGACGAACTGGATGAGCTGATGGTGCTGGCACTGCGAAAAAAAGGGTTTTCGGTGCTTGAGGTCGTTACGCCGTGCCCGACCATCTTTGGCCGCTACAATCGCCTGGGCAGTGCCGTCAATATGCTCAAGCAGCAGCGGGACAGTTTGGTGTCCATGCATGATGCCGGGAACATGAGCGCGGAAGAGCTGCAGGGAAAAGTCAGTCTGGGAATTTTAGCCGATTATGATAAGCCCGAGTTCTGCGAAGAGTATGAGAAACTTATAGAGCGGGCACACAAAGCATGAGCAGCGTATCTGGCAGCATAGTTTTATCTTGAGCGGAGGTCTCTAATGGCACAACAGTATGACATACGGTTAGCCGGGCTTGGCGGTCAGGGTCTGATTCTTGCCGGTATTATCATGGCGGAAGCGGCCGGCATTTATGACGGAAAGCTTGTTGCCCAGACCCAGGCCTACGGTGCTGCTGCCAGAGGCGGTTTCAGCCGTTCTGATGTGGTGATAAGCGACGAGGAAATAAATTATCCAAAGGCAGCAGAACTTGACCTGCTGCTTGCCATGAGTCAGGATGCCTATGATGAAAACTATCAGTTTTTAAAGCCGGATGGTATTTTAATTGTCGATTCAACCCATGTCTCCCAGACTGCCGATGCGCAGGTATATTCAATTCCTTTTACCAGGATAGCCAGGGAAAAGCTTGGCAGAGAAAATGTTGCAAATATTGTGGCGCTCGGGGCTGTCACCCAGATTTTCCCCCACATATCAGAATCAGCCATGGAAAAGGCGGTGCTGGGCAGAGTGCCCAAGCAGTTTCTGGAGCTGAACAAGAAAGCCTTTCAAGCCGGTATTGATGCGGCAAAAACAGGATATTCGGATTTTTTGTTCAGCCTCCTAGTGGTGGTGGTCAGGCCAGATCTTCATGCTTTCTCTTTATAGAGCCCTAAAG
>CAIYCZ010000320.1 GCA_903924805.1 uncultured delta proteobacterium
CCCAATGATACTGCGCAAGGCTTGCAGGTCGTGCGCCGAATCTTCATCGGAGACGAACAATGCATCAAGGAGCAGCAGAAGTTTTTCCTGCCACTGCCCAAGCGTCAGGGAAGCTTCGCCTGAGATGGTCAAGCTGAACAGTGTATCAAGGAACGTCAGGAAATTTCCCAGCACCTGCGCTTCGCTGCCTTCAATATTGTCATACGGGAGGATACCGGAAAACAGGCGCTCCTCCCTGCCCGGCATGGCATAGCCGAGCAGCAACCGCTCAATGCCGGCCTGCCAGGTATTGTGTTTGATTTCTGGAAGACCCATTTTTGCACGGTGTGCGGCATCTATTCCCCAGCAGACACGCGTTTCCCTGATCCACCCATGGATTAGATCCAAGTCAGGGGGCGTCATGTTGAAGCAGCGCTGAACAGCGGGACACGCAAGGATATCAAGCACACGGGAGACGCTGAATCTGCTCTTGCCCAGCTCAAGAATGGCACAATAGGTTTTAACCAGGGTACTTTGACGGCGTATTGTCTGATCAGCTATTGCATAGGGTATGCGCTGGGCTTCTTCACCCGGGGCATCAAAAACTGCACGGACAAACGGCGCATACGTCTCAATATCCGGTGTCATTACCAGAATATCCCGGGGTTGCATGGCGGGGTCCTGATTGAACACATCAAGCAGAAAATCATAGAGCACTTCAACTTCACGCATGGGGCTGTGACAGGAGTGGATGCTGACAGAATTGTCTGCACGCATATCTTCTTCAGTGCGTTGCAGCTGCTGAGCGCGCTCTTCATGCACAGCTCCCCGGTCAACCATGTTAAGAATATCCGCCTGGATTGCATGCAGCAGCGAGTTTCCTGCCGGCCCCTCAAAGAAGGTATATATCTCAGGATTGTAATCCAGAATTATGCCGAGAAAATCCCGCCCCAGCTTACCCATTGAGGCAAGTAAACTGTTTCCCGTTTCCAGATGGAGGTCATCTGCGGATGGATACGGGCGTCCCTCTTTGCGCAACGCCCTGGTTATTTCATACTCTGATTTAATTTCTGCCCAGTATTCCTGCGATGGATTCATTAAAAATAAATTCACCTCGCTGTGCTCTGCAAGCGCCGCAAACACTTCGAGGTGAAACGGCGGGAGCGTAGAAATGCCGAATACCGATATACGCTGAGGAATCTTTGCGATGCACTCGTGCCGGGAATCCTGGAGCGCTCTAAAAAAAGTCCTCCGGATTGCTGCTTTATGCCCTGCCGGCTGACTCCGGGTCAACAGGCGCCACAGCTCTGACTGCCAGCCGCTGCCGTTTCCCGCCTCCCACCTGAGACTCATTTTCGGCCGGTAGATACAATACTGATCAAACAGGTTGGCAATCTGTCGTGAAAGCTGCCAGGTTCTGAAATACCCGGCATCATCTTCAAGATAGATTTTGAGGGGTTCAAATCCGGGGTTATTAAGACAGTGTGGAAGCAGTTGCATAATCCGCCAGGTCATCACTTCCCGGTCAAATATAGATGCATCAGGCCTATCAGGGATGAGCAGATCGAATATTTCCTGCAGGTACGCATTGGGGAATGGATAACGGCAGTTAGTCCAAATATCGAAGCGCTTTGCAAGCTCAAGGGATATCCACTGCTGCATGCCAAAGCTCTGGACGATTATTATTTCAGGGGTCAGGGGTGAATGGAGGGGCTTTGCAACAGCCTCAGCGAGTTTGTCGGCAAGAATCTCAAGACGGTTGCTGGTGTGAAGGTTGAAGCTCATAAAATCTCTTAGTTTTAATTTTGAATGATTATTTTGATTTATAGTATGATAACTGATACTATAATAGAACTCAAATTGAAATAGTATAGTGTGAGAAATAAGTCTTTTGACATGGGTGCTATCCGCAACCTTTAGATTGCACTTATATAAAGCAGGGGATAGCGCAGGGCAGGAAAAGTTTTCGCGTCAGTATGACTTAAAGCGCCGGGGATATGATCTTGAGAAGATTGAGCATAGGGTTTGCGAGCTTTATGAAATGGGCAGGGAAGAATTGCACGAAAGAGGGCGGCAGAAGCAGCAGGTGGGAGGCCCGGAGCCTGGCAAGATACTAAGTGCCAGGGTCCACTCAAAATAGAAAATAAATCCGGCCCCTTTTTTTCCTTTTTTGTCGTCACCCTCAACTGGCAGGCTGGTAAAATCTGCTTGCTATCTTGTAATTTGAAAGCTATACTTTCAATATGCAAGGTAAATTATTATCCAGAAATTTACAGACTGAAGTTCTTGACTGTCTTCGGGACTTTCCAGCTGTTGCCATTTTGGGGCCCCGCCAGTGTGGCAAATCAACGCTGGCTCATATCATAATCGCCAAAGCCACGGAAAGTTTATACCTTGATCTTGAAAAGCCTTCAGACTTGAAAAAAATCAGTGAACCAGAGCTTTTTTTTGCCCTTTACCGCAACAAGCTTATCTGTCTTGATGAAATCCAGCGCGTCCCGGAACTGTTTACTGTATTAAGAAGCATTATTGACGAGAGAGGCACCAATGGGCAGTTTCTTATTCTGGGCTCTGCCTCCCGATACCTGATACAACAAAGCTCGGAAACACTTGCTGGAAGAATCGCCTACCTTGAACTTACCCCGTTTCTTTTGTCCGAAACTGCTACAGACGATAAAAGCATTGAAAGCAACTTATATACGTACTGGCTGCGTGGTGGCTTCCCCCGGAGTTACCTTGCCGGGAGCAATCAAAGCAGCGCACGCTGGAGACATAATTTTACGCGCACGTTTCTTGAACGGGACATTAGACAGTTTGGATTCCAGATTCCCTCTGAGACACTCATGAGGTTATGGAAAATGTGCGCCCACAGTCACGGGCAGCTATTAAATTCTTCTAAACTTGGGGAGTCAATAGGCGTCAGCCATACAACATTCCGTTCATACCTTGATCTGTTATCGCAGACATTTATGCTACGGGTACTTCCGCCGTTTGTTGCCAACCTTAAAAAACGGCTGGTGAAATCTCCCAAGCTATTTATCAGGGACACGGGCATACTCCATGAATTGCTTGACATAGAAACGCATGATGATCTTATGGGGCATCCGGTGTTTGGTGCCTCATGGGAAGGTCTGGTTATCGAAAATATCCTGGATGAATTCTGTGGATGGAATGCAGGATTTTATCGTACATCTGCGGGAGCAGAACTCGACCTTGTCCTGGAGAAGGGTAAAAGAAGGATAGGGATCGAATGTAAAGCTTCTGCAGCCCCCCAGGTGTCAAAAGGATTCTGGAATGCTCTTGATGATCTTCAGATTAGAGAGGCATATATCATAGCTCTGGTAAAAGAGCCGTATCCGATACACAAACAGGTAACCGTGATGCCGTTGCCATATTTTCTAAAAAATTGCGCACAGCAGCCTTTGAAACATCGCAGCATAAAATCATGATTATATTATCTGTCTTTTCTTAAAAGCTTCTCCTGCACCTCCTGCTCCACTACGCCCTCAATCCGCAGCACTTTGTGGCGTGAGGTTTGTCCCCGGATAATGGCAACCTGCCGACGCGCAATTCCCAACTGTTTGGCAATAAATACACAGCACTGCTTATTTGCCTCGTTATCAACCGGAGGGCTTGCGAGCTTTATGAAATTGGCATGGAAGAATTGTACGAAAGAGGGCGGCAGAAGCAGCGGGTGGGGGCCCGGAGCCTGGCAATATATTAAGTGCCAGGGTCCACTCAAAATAGAAAATAAATCCGTCCCCTTTTTTTGGTGATAATTAATATTGACTTTTAATAGCA
>CAIYCZ010000321.1 GCA_903924805.1 uncultured delta proteobacterium
ATGTATGGAAAAAACTTGGTGATGAAGGAATTCTTGGTGCCTGCTTCCCCGAGCAGTATGGCGGAACCGGGGGAAACATTATTGATGAAACTCTCATCACAGAAGAAATTTCAAACAGCTTCTCAGCTATGGGTCTGGCATACCTCACCGGTGTCTGCTTTGGTGGTATGTCAATCCTGCACTACGGAACTGATAAACAGAAAGATTTTTATCTGCCCAAACTGATCGCAGGTGACTGGAACTTTGCTCTGTCCCTGACCGAACCGGGCGGCGGTACGGATATTCTCGGGGCTCTGAAGTCCCGCTGTGTTGAGCAGCCCGATGGTTCGTTCATTGCAAATGGAACCAAAATTTTCACCACCGGTATTCATGTAGCAAACACCGATGTTTTTATCGCACGCACTGATGATGTTCCCGGCAAGCCTGCAAAAGGCCTCACCGTGTTCCTCATCGACCGGGACAATATCGGCAAGCACGACATCGATGGCGACCTGCTGAACCAGCACTTCTGCAAGGGCATCACCTATAACAAGATCAAAAAGCTTGGAAGCCATATTCTTGCTTCTTTTGAAGTTTCCTTTGAAGATGTCAAGGTTAGCAAGGAGCAAATGCTTGGCGCACGGGGAGCCGGCTGGTACAATCTGCTTGCAACCTTGAACAATGAGCGTATCGTGTGTGCTGCTATCTGCGTTGGTCTTGCACAGGGTTGTCTTGAAGAAGCAAACCAGTATGCAAAAGAGCGTGAAGCCTTCGGCAAACCAATCGGTCAGTTCCAGGCAATTCAGCACCAGCTTGCTGACATGGCAACCGAAATTGAGCTTTCACGGCTTATTACCTACAAAGCTGCATGGCTGCAGGCAAATAACCCGACCGACCCGTCAGTTGGTGTTATCGCAAGCATGGCAAAGATGTATACCTCTGAGGCAGCATTCCGCTGCACCGACCGGGCAATGAGAATTCTCGCCGGCTACGGTTTTACCATGGAATACCATATCCAGAGGTACTACCGGGATATCCGCCAACTGGTATTTGCTCCGATTACCAATGAAATGTCCAAAAACTATATTGGACAGGCAATGCTGGGTCAGGCAAAGTCCTATTAATGGTGTTCTGGAGTGGTCTCCTGCCGGCCGGCCGGAGACCACTTTTTTGACATATTTCCACATAAGCTTTCCTTCTGCTGCCAGCGATTCTGCCAGACCTGCCGATACAGATGCTGTTAAAAATTATATCTGAAACTGTTTTGTTCAGCAGAATGAAGGATAAGCGATCTAAAAAATTATAAGGGAGGCACTGCCATGGAAAAGAAGTTTAATACCAGTTTAGTAACAAATTTTGGCCCCGCCAAAATGCTTCCTGACCTCAAGTTTGCTGAAATGGAGCCGGGCTGGGACTGCGGCGGCGGTACGTACAAGATAACCAGGGAAGAAGTTGAAAAGTTCTCACAGTTGATGGGTGATTCCAATAAGGGCGACGTAACGGTGCCCATCGGCATGATCTATGTTTTCGGCCTGCGCATCTGCTGGGACCGGAAAGTGTTTATTGATGGTGCAATCAGAGCCGGCGATAAGCTGGTTTTTTACAAGCCGGCAAAGATTGGCGACACTATTACCACAAAGCTCTCCATCGCTGACAAGAAAGAGGTTAAAAAGGAAAAGGACGGCAAGGTCAGGATCAACAAGTTTCTCTACGTTGATATGAATGCAACCAACCAGAACAATGAAAAAATCGTCGCTATCCAGATGAGCTTTTTACTGCCCGCAACAATGCAGTGATCTTTTTACCGATACAGGGAGGAAACTATGAGCAAAATTGATTTTGCAAGCGTAACAGCAGGGGATGTGCTTCCTTCAAAAAGTCTTGCGGTATCGCAGCAGCTTATCAATAATTATGCTGACATCTGCGGTGACTACAATTCAATTCATGTTGATATTGAAGGCATGAAGAATAACCCCATGTTTGGCGGCTCAACCATAGCCCACGGCACGATTAATATTGAGCCGGTGCTTCAGGCTGTTTGTGCTGTTCAGGGAACGCTGTGGCCGGCTGAAGGCACCAGGATTGATCTGCAGTTCAGAGCACCGGTTAAGCCGGGCTTTACTATTGCAAGCAATCTTGTGGTGAAAGAGAAAAAGACCGAAGGCGGCAGGAATATCCTGGTCTGTGACATGAAAATCCAGAATCAGCAGGGCGGCGACTGTGTTCTTGGCACGGCTGAGATCGCTTGCCCGTAAAGAAACGTGATTCGCGCACCACAAAGCACCGCACATGATGTGACAGGCAAAACCGGAACCGCCTTTTCCGGAGGTTCCGGTTTTCAAATATTATAGAGGTTCCCAGTTGGTTAATACGTCAACGTATTCGGAGGATGTTCAATGAAAATTAACAAAGACACAAAGATTGACCTGTTTACGCGCATGGTAAAAGTCAGAACCTTTGAAGATCAGACAGAAAAAATATTTATGGCAGGCAAAGAAATGCCCGGATTCCTGCACCTGTCACAGGGTGAAGATGCCGTGGCAGTAGGAACCTGTGCAAACCTGACCGTTGAAGATGCCATTTACACAACCCACCGGGGCCATGGCTGTATCATTGCAAAAGGCGCAGACCTGAAGCCCATGATGGCAGAGCTGTTCGGCCGCATTGATGGCTGCTGCAAGGGCCGCGCCGGCTCAATGCACTTTGCCGATGTGAAGACCGGCTGCATGGGCTCAAACGGTGTCGTCGGTGAGGGAATGCGGCTTGCCATCGGAACCGCATTTGCACAGAAGTATAATAAAACAAAGAACGTCACCGCTGTGTTTTTCGGCGAGGGCGCATCCGGCACCGGCTCATTCCATGAATCATTCAACATGGCCGCGACGCTGAAGCTACCGGTTATTTTTGTGTGCAGCATTAACCTGTATGCCCAGATGACCCACAAGTCGGTCCATATAGCAATCGAAAACGTTGCGGAACGCGCTGCCGGCTACGGCGCGCCGGGCGTCACCATCGACGGCAACGATGTGGAGCTGGTGTATGAGGAAGTCGCTAAGGCGGTAAAACACTGCCGCGCCGG
>CAIYCZ010000322.1 GCA_903924805.1 uncultured delta proteobacterium
ATCTTCAGGCTGCGTGGCAGGACCCGGTGAACAACCTCCATCATCCGGTCCATGGGAGCCCACCCGTACACGCCGGTCACATTGGCAAGATGGTCCGTGTCTGTTTTCCCGGCGCCGATGATAAACGGGTTTGCCACGGTTGCAAAGACAACCGGCTTACCTTTCAGCTTATTGATTGCTGCCTGGGTGCAGGCGGTTGAGATGGGGACAACAATATCCACCTGCTCCTGGATAAATTTGTCCAGGATGGTATTGACCGTAGCCAGGTCGCCGTGGGCATTTTCAAGCAGCAGGACGCAGTTTTCCTGGCTGCGGTAGCCCAGGGTTTCCATCTCTTTTACAAAGCTGTCCCGGGTAGTGTTCAGCAGGCCGTTGTCAGTCAGCTGCACCAGGCCGATTTTATATCTGGCCGCAATACGTGGCAACGGAGCGCTCATCTGCCGGTAAACAAGCACGGCACCGGCAATGACCACAAGGGCACCCGCCGCAGCATAGCGCATCCTTTTCCGGGAGAAAACTTCCAGCGCCTGTTTTGTGGTATTGTGTGCTCCCGCCTTTCTGCCGGAGAGCGTTTTTGAGGCAACCAGTGTTATGAGCACAAACGCTGCCGTCAAAAGCTTCAGGTCAATGGGGTTCATACCCACATACAGGGCAACGGCAATCATCATGCGGAATATAACCGACCCCACTATCACGCTCAGGATCCTCGCGTACATGGAGCGCATCTTGAGAACGGACTCACCGATAATTACCGCTGCAAGGCCGATGACAACCGTGCCGATACCCATCCCGATGTCGGCAAATCCCTGGTACTGGGCAACCAGTCCGCCGGCTATGCCAACCAGGCCGTTTGCCAGCGCCACGCCGAACATTTTCATCCGGTTTACGTTGACGCCTGCTGCTGCAGCCATGGTGGGGTTGTTTCCCGTAATCCGCATGGCAATGCCCAGGTCGGTTTTAAAGAACAGGGAGACCGCAAGCCAGAACAGAATCATGGTACCGCTCAGCATGATACAGATCCATACCTCCTGGGGCAGTCTCGGGTTGGCCTTCTCAAGGTAGGTGATACAGGTTGTCTGGTTGAGCAGCGGTATGTTGGAGCGGCCCATCAGATGCAGATTAATGGAATACAGGCCGGTCATCACGAGGATTCCTGCCAGCAGGCCGTTGATGTTGAAGCGGGTATGGATGGCGGCGGTTATGCAGCCGGCAGCACTTCCAATAACAAACGCTGCCAGCAGCGCCAGGAACGGATTTGCGCCGGAGGCAATGAGCACTGCAGCCGCTGCCGCCCCGGACGTGAAGCTGCCGTCCACGGTGATGTCAGGAAAGTCATGAATGCGAAAGGTGATGAAAACACCCATCGTCATGAACGCGTAGAGAAACCCGAGATTGACTGCCCCAACCCACAGTTCCATAGGTAGTATCCTTATGTTAAGCCACGAATAGAGCTACGAATAACACGAATCATCACGAATAATTATAATTAATTCACCGCAGAGAGCGCTGAGCACGCTGAAAATAATTTAAATGCTGATAGTGGGTTTAATGGTTATTTTACATTGGTGCTCATTCATGGCTCTTAGCTTTTAATTTCAATAATGCCCAGCAAGCCACTGCTGAACCGGGACTGGGCAAGGATGTGCTGCACCTTGAACACCTCATGTTCGGTGAGCACCCGGGTGAGTTCCTGGGCAAAATGCTCAGGGTTTTTACTGAGCGGCTCCGGGGAAAAAACGCCGCCGTGGATATGAAAATCACTACCCTTCGCTACCAGCCCCTGAATGTCGGGCCGCTCCTGCTCCCGGTCACGCAGCGCAATGCCACAGCCGGCAACAATAGTATTAATGTCACCCGGCTCAACCGGAAAATTTGCCCATTCGGAAAAGTTTTCAGGGGCAAAAATTTCCTTGCCATTGTCCGGCCCGTTTTCCATGACGGGTATCTTCTTCAGGTGCATACCCCACAGCCCCTTGCTTTCAGCCAGAAACACGATTCCCAGAATGTTTGCGGAAGAAATGCTGAACAGTGAAGCGACAAGCTGTGGAAGCTCGATGTACCCCGCCGTGCCTTCAAAGGATACCAGATACCTGAATGAGCCGTTGAAACCGAAACCGTGGAGGAACTTATACTCAAGGTCTGACTCATCATCGGTGCACAGCATAAAGTCAACCGCCGGCCGCTTCACCGCGGGATAAAAAAACAGGTGCCGGTTTATGATGAGCGACTCGCCAAAAAAGTTTTTATACTCTTCATAGCGCTCACCCATGGAAGCCAGGCCGGTGCCAAACTGAATATCCTTTGCTCTGACGGTCACCACGTCCTGCTCTGCATAGTGAGCCCGGGCAAGCTTTTCCTGGGAGCCGATAACAACCAGCGGGCCCGGTTCCGCTTTTCGTTCCCGGTACTTCAGGCAAACCCCTTCACGCTCCGCAGTGAGGGGCGCAGAGGACGGTGTATCGGGGGTAAGCAGGCCTTCAATCTCCTGCCTGGTCGCAGCGCTGCGAAAAACCCCCATGAAGCCGCTCTGCTTGAACACCGCCAGGATTGTATCCGGAATACTATAGAGGAGTATTTCGCCTCCGGCTTTACTGAGCTGCTTCTGCGCGGTGAGAAACACCCGCAGCCCGACGCTGCTTATATAATTAACCCCCGCAAGGTTAATCACCAGAATCCGTTTGCCGCCGAGCATGAGGTCATTAATCTGACGCTGGAACTCGGGAGAGCTCATGCTGTCAATTCTGCCGCTTACCGCAACCCAGGTAATCCCTGCATCCTCTGCAATGGCGCACTCAAACATATCGTTCTATCTCCTGAAAAACAGCTTCTATCCTGGTTTCTGGTACGGATCCCGTTCCCGTACATAGGCGAGGAGTTCCTTCCCGACATCTGAAGCAATCTGTATGCTGCTATAGTCCAGCACCTGATTGTTGAGATATTGCAGCAAAAGCCGGTCCTTGCCGGAAGAGCCGGGCAGTATGCCGGCAAAGAAAAAGCCGAGATCCTCACATGCCGCAGTCATTGCGGCCGTATGGGGGTCGGAAATATTCAAATACAGATATATCGTTTCCAGCCGTTCGGCGCAGAGGCGCTTCAGAACTTTAGCGACCTCCGCGACAACCTGTTTCCCGCAGGAGATGATCTCGATCTTTGCCGTCATGGTGCTGGTTGTGCTTACCTTAATACTTCCGTCTTCTGCTGACCCGCTGTCTCCTGCTGCGTCGGGAACATCCATCTGCTGGTGCATGCCGATAGCGGCATAGAGCTTTTCAACCATGTCCCGGTGATGGGGCGGAACATGCACCGCTGTGGGGCCGGGCGGTTGCAGGTACCTGAAGCAGTAGATATAGCTGCGGCGCTGCGAGCTGTCGGACTGTATGTCTTTATATTCCGCCGCGGGCATTTTGGAAAGCAGCAGCGCACAGTCGCGCAGGCCCATTTTCTGGGAGGCCTTTTGCGAGTAGGGGTGTACCGTGGTTGCTTCGCCGTAGAGCCCGGTCAAATTCCTTCTGCGTGCTTCCTCCGGGAGTGTGGTGAGAAGGCTGTTGAGGCATCCGTGCCCCCGGTACTTTGGTTTGACAAACCCCATGGCAGCCTCGGCAATGGCAGTATCATAATCATCTATGACCAGTGCAGCGTGCCCGATAATTTCATCCTGGTCAGTGGCCGCAACCAGGGAAATAACCTTTCCGGAACTGTTGAGATCCCTGATGCGGTCCGGGTAATAAATATCTTCGTTGGTATAGGTATACCCGTATGCCATGAATGCGCATTTGGAGACTTCCACTGCTTCTGAGGACTTCATCAATCTGACCACATACGAAGGTGCTGCAGGCGTGCCGGCTTTCTGCTCCTGCTCCCTTTTGATGGTCTCCAGCTCAGCGCTGTGGAAATACTCCTGCACGGTCCTGGCACTTACATATTTGACCAGGTGGGTTTCCTTGCCGTCGCGCCCCAGATTGTGGAAAGAGACTTCATCCATGAATTCCTGCATGAGGTAAAGCCCGAGGCCTTTATCTGACAGCTCGGTTTCGAGTCTTTCCTTATCGTAGCGCGGCAGCAGAGACGGGTCAAAAGGGATGCCCTTCTCTTTTATAATTATCTTGAGCCCCAGCGTTATCGGTTCACAGATAATATCGAATGTTTCATGCTGGTCAGGATCAAACGCATGTTCGATCACATTGGTAACCGCTTCTTCCACGCCAAGCTGGATTGCGTTGAGGCTCTGTTTTTCAAAACCGGCTTTTTTTGCCACTTCCGTAACATACGCATGAATGACCGGCAGGAAGGAAATATCATTGGGCACAGTAAGCTTTGTTATGTGTTTGTCATGATTCATCATACATTTCTTTTGTATGGTTTAACCGCCCCTGCTGCAGGGACCGGCAGCCGCTCACCTGATAGTGTTATCAAACTGACACATAGCAGAAAGGTTTTTCTAAAGCAAGACTAACCTGAGCCGGGAAAAATTACTGAAATAGATTATAATATATTTTGACTTTTATCAATTAGTTACCTAAACTTCATACAAAAATATCATCCATCAGGGAGGAATCATGGAAATAACAACCAGGAACGAAAAAAATGCAGTAGTGGTTACCGTTACCGGAAGGATGGATGCCGTTACCGCCCCGGAGTTTGAAAAAAACCTCTCACCGCTTATGGCGGCAGGAGCAGGGACGGTTGTCATCAACTTCCGTGAGCTGGAGTACATAAGCAGCGCCGGGCTGAGAAGCATTCTGGCGGTGGCAAAACAGCTGAAGGCACACCAGCGGGAAATGGTCATTACCGGCTTGCAGGGCTCTGTTCAGGAGGTGTTCAAACTGTCCGGTTTTTACTCTATTTTTAAAATTGCTGCGTCTGAAGAAGAGGCGCTGAACACAGACTGACTGCGTGCTCATGCTCTTAACGCCTGGTAGCGCCCGCACGGCTTGATAGCGGTCAGCCCCGGGAACCATGGGCAGAGATAAGCCGCAGCAGCAAACACCATTTCACGCATAAGGAGTTTTTCCATGAGGCTCACATTAAAGCATAAAGTAATCGGGCTTGCTTCCCTGTCTGCGCTGTTACCGGTTCTGGTAGTCATTGCTCTCATTTTTCCCCTGAAGGATTTCGCTGATAAGGAGATCGGCCTGGAGCTTGATAAAATTGCCCAGGAAAACATCGCACGCATCGCAAAAGATGTCTTTGGCCTGTGTCAGGTCAGCCACGATCTGCTGGCTAAGCAGATTGACCAGTGCCGGATAACCACGCAGACACTCATTGCCAGGGGCGGCGGGATTACCACCTCCCCCCGCCAGGCTGCCTGGTATGCCGTGAACCAGGACACCAGAGCCGCCGATTCCGCCAGGCTGCCCGAGATGGCGCTGGGTGAAATCTCCTTCGGGCAGAATAAGAAAAAGGACGTTCGCACGCCGCTGGTGGATGATGTGAAGGAACTGACCGGCCTGGAATGCTCGGTTGCCCAGCGCATGAATGAACGCGGCGACATGCTGTGCATCGCAAGCAGCGTCACCGCGCCTGACGGCACGCGGACCGGGGTGGGTACCTATATCCCTGCCACTGCCCCTGACGGCACCCCCCATCCGGCCATTGCTGCGGTCCTGCAGCAGAAAAGTTTCAAAAGTTTTACCCTTTTCAAAAACGCTAACTATATTGTCGTATATTTCCCCATTGTGGACAGCGGGCACGCGGTCATCGGGATGATTGCCGTTGGCTCGGGCATCGAACACATGGAAAACCTGCGCCGCACCATTATCAACACCAGTGTAGGCAAGACAGGCTATGTCTATGTGGTAAATGGCAAAGGGGCAAAGAAGGGCCACTATGTCATTTCCAAAGGCGGCGAGCGGGACGGAGAAAACATCTGGGAATCGCGGGATGCAAACAACAGGCTGTTTATTCAGAATATCGTCAACCAGGCCCTCAGAACTCCGCAGGGAACTATCTCGTACGAGCACTATTGGTGGCAGAACCCCGGGGAAAAGACCTCGCGCAGCAAGATCGCCGCGTTCACGTATTTTGAGCCGTGGGACTGGATAATCGGCGTCGGCCTCTATGAAGAAGACTACTATGATGCAAAAGAGCGGGTGCATTCCAGTCTCTGGATGTTTCTGGGTGTATTGTTAATCGGCGGGATTATTATCCAGGGCGTTATGATCATCCTTGCCATCTATATGGGAGGAAGGATCACCCGGCCGCTCAGTCTGATTATCGAACTGGCAAAAAAAATTGCCCGGGGGGATGTGCAGGAGGTAAAAAATGACCTCTCCGCATTTGCCGGCACGCGTAGCGCTGCACCCGGCAGCAGCACGCTCTCGGATAGCGCTGATGAGACCGGGCAGCTGCTGGAAGCATTTCATACCATGACCAGCAATCTTGACTCCCTGATAGGTCAGGTGCAGCGCTCCGGCATCCAGGTTACCACATCCACCACGGAGATTACCGCTTCAGCCCGTCAGCTTGAAGCAACAGTGGCCGAGCAGGCAGCCTCCACCAAGCAGGTCACCGCCACCAGCAGGGAAATTGCAGCGACCTCCGAGGGCCTGGAGCATACCATGGATGAAGTAAGCGAAACCGTTGCCGGCACAGCCTCCATGGCAGAGACCGGGCACGCCAGTATTACCCATATGGAATCGGCAATGCGCCAGCTCATCCAGGCCACCGGCTCCATTTCATCAAAACTGTCAATAATCAATACCAGGGCAAACAAAATTTCCGGTGTCGTCACCGCCATCAATAAGATTTCCGATCAGACTAACCTGCTGTCCCTTAATGCGGCAATTGAAGCGGAAAAAGCCGGGGAATTCGGCAAGGGGTTTTCCGTTGTTGCCCGCGAGATCAGCCGTCTTGCCGACCAGACGGCAATAGCCACCCAGGATATTGAATACATGGTCAAGGAAATGCAATCCTCGGTCTCCTCCGGTGTCATGGAAATGGACAAGTTTGCCGAGGAGGTGCGCACCGGGGCTGAGGTAATAGCCACCATTGGCGAGCAGCTCGGCAGAATCATTGGCCAGGTACGGGTGCTTGGTCCCCAGTTTGGCACCGTAAAAGAGGGCATGCATACCCAGGTGCAGGGGGCGCTGCAGATCAGTGAGGCCATGCACCAGTTATCGCTGGTGGTGGATCAGACCAAAGAGTCTTTGCACGAGTTTAAACTGGCGACTGAACAGCTCAATGATGCTGTCCGGGGACTCCAGAGTGAAGTGTCCCACTTCAAGATAAGTACCTGATGAGGTGCGGGTTGCGGATCACACGTCCGTACCCGCAACCCGTAATACGGAAAATTTTTTCAACGCCTATGAAACACTATGTAAATCGCCTGAAGATCGCACACAAGCTCCTTATCAGCAGCCTGGCTTTTGCTCTGCCGATCGCCGTGCTGCTCTATTTTGTCATCTCCGGGTTTAATCACGATATCTACCTGGCACACATGGAGGTGAGAGGCAATCAGCTGCTGGCGCCCCTGGAACGGCTGGTGAGCCTTATCCCGCACCATCAGCGCCTGACCCACGCCTATCTTGCAGGGAATAAGGCGGTGCTGAACGAGATTACCCTCATCGCGACCAGGATAGACGAGTCCTTTTCCCACCTCAGCGGGGAAGCCGGAAAAGCTGACACTGCCTTCCAGATCGACGCGCACAGCCTGAAGCAGGCCGGCATGGAGCAGCTCCTTCCCGAGCGGATACAGCAGCGCTGGCAGACGGTGCGCTCGATGTGGAGGAACAATACCGCCGAACACAATGACTTTGAGCATCTGTACCTGTCAATTTCCACCACTTCCCTGATAAAGAGGATCGGAGACATGTCGCACATGATTCTCGATCCGGACCTGGACTCATATTATATGATTGATATGGTGCTGCTGACACTGCCCAAGGCCCAGGAACGGCTGAACGAGATATTGCGTTTCGGGCAGCGGGTACTCTCCCGGGGGCTCATTACCCAGGATGATGCAGCACAGTTTTTAATACATACGGCACTGCTTGAAGAGAATGACCTGATGCGTGTCCGCGACAGCAGCGCTACGGCACTGCGCGAAGATAAAAATTTTTACGGGGTAAGCCCGTCCCTGCAGAAGAACCTGCCCCCCCTGCTCTCTCACTATGAATCATCGCTGCGATCCCTTCTCGATCAGTTATACAGCATTTCCCCGGGTGCACCGCAAAACGGTTCTGCGGAAGAATTCCTGAAGTGCGGGGAAGCTGCGATTGATACCGGCGCAAAACTCTGGCAGGGCGCGATGGCGGAGCTGCATATCCTGCTGCAGAAGCGGATAGCACGCTATGAGCAGAAGCTGTTCATTGCCCTGCTGCTGAGCCTTGCGGCACTGGCAGCCGCGGTCGGCCTGGTGCTGTTTATCGCCGCGGGCATAACCCGCCCCTTAAGCCGGGTGACCGCCATTGCCGGAGAAATTGCCGCAGGTGATCTGCAGACGGCACGGCAGCGTCTAGGTGCGAGTGATATGTTCAGCGGGTGTACGGACGCCGCCGAGCAGGCGGCACCTGTCAATACGATCAGGGACGAGACCTGGAAGCTGTTTCAGGCATTCTCCACCATGGTCTGCAAGCTTGATTCGCTGCTGTCTCAGGTGCACAGCTCAAGCCTCCAGGTAACCACCTCCGCTGCGCAGATTGCCGCCTCGGTGCGGCAGCTCGATGCAACCGTCGCCGAGCAGGCATCCGCCACCCGGCAGGTGAAAGAGACCAGCACGGAAATATCTGCCACTACCACTGAACTGGCGCGAACCATGGACACCGTAACAACCATGGCACAGGACGCCACGGATCTGGCGGTCTCCGGCATGGAGAACTTGAGCGAGATCAACACCGCCATGCAGGAACTGACCGATACCACCAGCGAAATCTCTGACAAACTACGGATTATCAGTGAAAAGACCGGCACCATCACGCAGGTAATCACCACCATTGTCACGGTGGCGAATCAGACAAACCTGCTCTCCTTAAATGCGGCAATAGAGGCAGAGAAGGCGGGAGAATACGGCAGGGGATTTTCAGTCGTTGCCCGTGAAATGCGTCGTCTCGCAGACCAGACTGCCGTCGCCACCCTGGATATTGAGGGGATTATCACCGCGATGCAGGCTGCCGTAACAGATGGCGTGGCCGGCATGGAACGCTACACCAGCCAGGCTCAGGTAAGCTCTGAAAAGATAGTGCGGACCAGCACGAATTTGCGTACCGTCATTGAGCACATCGGGGACGTGGGGCCGCAGTGCGCAATGGTGAACCAGCGCATGCAGATTCTGTCTCACAGCGGCGGCCAGATCAGCGAGGCCATGAAGCAGCTCAATGAGACTGCCCGGCAGACCAGGGATTCGCTCACGGAATTTAAAACAGTCATTGAACAGCTCAATGCAGCCGTGCACGGCCTGC
This sequence comes from uncultured delta proteobacterium, assembly GCA_903924805.1. Lineage (GTDB taxonomy): Bacteria > Desulfobacterota > WTBG01 > CAIYCZ01 > CAIYCZ01 > CAIYCZ01. The sequence goes on from CAIYCZ010000322.1 coordinate 9,396, forward strand.
AGGAGGAAATGACCCAGTTTTCAGTAACGGCGCAGGATTAACATGCTGCTGCTCCTGTTTCAGATAGGCAATGAGCGATTCGGTCTGGATGTCACCCGGATTATAGAAGTGACACCCATGGCCGTTTTAAAAAAGGCACCCGCTGACGCGGCGCATGTCGCCGGACTGTTCAATTACCGGGGCAGCGTTGTGCCGGTGATTGATCTCTCATACCTGTTGCAGGCACGACCATCGCGGCCCCGCTTGAGCACCCGGATCATACTGGTGGATTATACCGGTTCAGACAGTGCTCACCACATCCTGGGGCTTCTGGCCGAGCGCGTCACGGAAACCGTTGCCTGCCGGAGGGAAGATGTTCGCTCTCCCGGCATCGGATTTGATAACGCGCCGTATCTGGGTGATATTATTATTGATAATCAGGGGATGATCCAGCACGTGCTGGTGGAACAGCTGCTGCCGCACTGGCTGCAGGAATCCCTGTTCCCGGCAGCAAAGGAACAGCCATGAGGTCGTATGCCTCGATTGTGAGGTTTCTTGAGGAAGCTATTGGCCTTGACCCCGAGTCCATCGGGGTAAAAGCACTGGAGCATGCCGTTTCTTCCCTTGCAGAGCGCTCCCGGATACCTGACTGCAGGCGCTATCTGGAAACGCTTAAACATTCGCACGCGGATCTGCAGCAGCTCATAGATGCGGTTGTCGTTCCCGAAACATGGTTTTTCCGGGACAGCGAGCCGTTTGTCTTTCTCCGCGAGCAGGTACAAAGCTCAGGGCTTGCGATTGCTTCCGCGGCCCCGCTAAGAATCCTGTCTGTTGCCTGCTCCAGCGGGGAGGAGCCGTATTCGATTGTCATGGCACTGCAGGAGGAAGGCCTGTCGCCTCAGCAGTTTCACATTGACGCCGTTGATGTCAGTAAAAAGGCGATTGAAAAGGCCCGCCAGGCGCTCTACGGGAAAGGATCGTTCCGCAATGGCAGCATGCCCTATCAATCCCGCTATTTTAGCAATACCGGCCACGGGTTTAAGCTGGACACCGCTGTCTCCACGCTGGTTCACTTCTCCATTGACAATCTTCTGTCCGATCACTTTCTTGCAGACCGCACGCCCTACCAGGTGATATTTTGCAGAAACGTGCTGATTTATCTGAGCCGTAAGGCGCGCAGCAGAGTCGTTGCCCACCTGGACCGCCTGCTGGCAATGGATGGCCTTCTGTTCGCCGGGCATGCCGAAGTCCCTTTTTTCCAGCAGGCAGGCTATGTCCCGGTAGAGCATCCCCGCTCTTTTGCCTGCCGCAAACCCGGAGCCGTCCCGCAGGTGAAAAAGAAACCGGCAGCCCACGCCGCCCTTGTCAAAGAGAGGGCCTCAAGAAGCGCATGCGGGGCTGTGCAGCAGACGGAAATCTCACCGCACCTCCCGTTGCTCAAGAGGGAAGAAGCTGCCCCATCTGCACGGAAGCATAAGGGAAAAGCGCCACCGCCTGAGAGTACATCCGCTGCTTCCCTGATTACAGCAGTGCGCACCCGCGCCGATCAGGGATTGTTTGCCGAGGCTTCTGCACTGGCTGAGCAGTATCTGCGGGAGCATGGTGCTGACGCCGAAATCTACTGCCTGATGGGGCTCATACAGCAGGCGCGCAATTGCCCGGAGCCTGCTGAAGACTATTTCCTGAAAGCCCTCTATCTTGATCCGTCATACTATGATGTCCTGATTCACTTGAGCCTGTTGTGCGAACACCGCGGAGATACCGCCAGAGCCGCCCTGTTTCAGCAGCGGGCACAGCGCCTGCAGGCACGCAGGACGTGAGAGGGTAACAGCTATGGATCAAAGAAACGATTATCGCTTCGCGCACTGCTGGAAAAAGACCGGCGTATTTGGTGACGGTTCCTGCGAAAAACTTGCTGCAACCGTGCACTGCAGGAATTGTCAGGAATATGCACGGGCCGGCAGAAGCCTGTTTGACCGGGAGATTCCGCAGGGATACCGGGAAGCGTGGACTGCGCTTCTTGCAAGCGCCAAGGAAGCCGAAGCCACCGGCACGGTATCGGTTGTGATATTCAGACTTAATAACGAATGGCTGGCATTAAAAACAGGCTTTTTCCGCGAAGTGGTGGAGGTGCGCCCGGTGCACACAATGCCGTTTAAAACCGGTGCGGTGTTTAAGGGACTGGTTAACATAAACGGGGAACTGCTCCTGTGCGTTTCTGCTGCCGCCATGCTCGGTCTGGAAGAGCAGCCAGAGGAACACACAACCGGCAGCGGCATCTATAGGCGTCTTGCGGTGGTCGCCCGGGACGCAGAGCGTTTTGTGTTTCCCGTTGATGAAATTCTGGGGATCCTGCATCTGTCCGGTGATGAGCTGCACAAGACCCCGGTAACCATAGCCAAAGCCCCCGCAGCCCATACCCTGGGAGTTTTCACGCTCCGGGATAACACGGTGGGGCTGCTGGATGAAGATAAATTTTTTCAATCGCTGCAGAGGAGTGTCGCCAGTTGAGCGGACCTGATACTATAGCGGATCTCTCCATGCTGGATCTGTTCCGCCTGGAGGTGGAAAATCATGGGCGGGTGCTTGAGTCCGGGCTGGTGGCTGCTGAAGGCAACCAGTCTCCGGCAGCCATTGAGCCCCTGATGCGCGCCGCTCACTCCATCAAAGGTGCCTCCCGCATCGTGGGCCTGCATCGCGGCGTCTCCCTTGCCCATGCCATGGAGGATGTGCTTTCCGCGGCCCAGCACGGCAGGCTCACGCTCTCCTCCGGGGATATTGACCTGCTGCTGCGCAGCACTGATATATTCCTGCGCCTGGCCGGTCTGGACACGGCCGCCATTCCCGCATGTCTTGAAGAAAACGCTGAAGCCATCAGCACATTGAGCCAGGCGCTTTCCGCTATACGTTCGGGAAAACCTGCTCCCGCAGCCGTAGCGCCGCCCGAGCCTGCGCTCAGGACAGACGCCACGCCAAAGGAAAGCCTCCCGGAAAAAGCTGACGACAGCTTCGTGCGGGTTCTGGCAGAAAACCTGAACCGTCTTATGGGTCTTGCTGGTGAGTGTTTGGTGCAGGCACGCTCCGTCAAACAGTTTTCTGCATCTTTGCTGAAAATAAAAAACTGGCAGCAGGACCTGGACAGTGCCCTTGAGCACCTGCAGAATTCCGGCACTATGACCGGAGAGCAGCTTGGCGAGCCACAGAAACAGCTGGATCACATCCGCGACCTGCTCGCTGTTCATAGCGAACAGTTTGAGCTTTTTTCCCGCAGGCTCGAACACAGCGCCGGCAAACTATACGACGAGGTCATCGCCAGCCGCATGCGGCCTTTTTCCGACGGGCTGATCGGGTTTCCGCGGATGGTGCGCGACCTTGCCCGGGAGCTTGGCAAAAAGATTAATTTACGGATTGAGGGAGCGGCTACCCGGGTGGACCGTGACATCCTGGAACAGCTCGAGGCTCCGCTCATCCATCTGCTGCGCAATGCCATAGATCATGGCATCGAATCACCGGACGAGCGGATAACAGCAGGAAAGCCTGCTGAAGGTACGATTGTCCTTGAAGCACGGCACCGGTCCGGGATGTTAAATATAAGCATTCATGATGACGGCAGGGGCATTGACCCGCAACAGCTGCGGCGCAAGATCGTTGCACGCGGGTATGTGGCTGAAGATACGGCGGCCCATCTCAGCACTGCCGAGTTGTATGATTTCCTGTTTTTGCCCGGCTTTTCCACCGCCGCCACGGTCACGGAGCTTTCCGGCCGGGGTGTCGGGCTGGATGTGGTTTTTTCCATGTGCCAGAGGGTAGGCGGATCGGTTCGTGTTGAATCGCAGCCGGGGCTGGGCAGCGGCTTCCATGTGCAGCTTCCCCTCACCCTGTCGGTTCTCCGCACGCTGCTGGTCAGTATCAGCGGCGAACCGTACGCGTTGCCCCTTACCCGCATAGACCGCATTCTGACCGTCTCTCCCGATGACCTGCACAGCCTGGAGGACCGCCAGTTTGTAACCGTCGACGGCGAGCATATCGGCATTGTCAATGCCCAGCAGGCGCTGAACCTCCCGCCGCTGCAGAGAGGCTCTGCGCCGCTATGTATAGCCGTTATCAGCGACCGTTTAAACCAGTACGGCCTGGCAGTTGACCGCTTCCTGAGCCAGCGGGACCTGGTGGTCATGCCCCTTGATCCCCGCCTGGGCAAGGTTCCCGCCGTCAGCGCCGGAGCCATTACGGAAGAGGGCTCACCGGTGCTGATTCTGGATGTGGATGATCTGGTACGCTCTATTAACAGCCTGGTCACCCAGGGCAGTCTCCACAAAGTGGGCAGCGCGGCAGAGCTGCTGCGCACGGCCAGAAAGCGTATCCTCGTGGTTGATGATTCCCTCACCGTGCGCGAGGTGGAGCGCAAGCTCCTGGAAAACAGCGGCTATGAGGTGGTGGCGGCGGTTGATGGAGTGGACGGCTGGAACAGCCTGCAGCGCGGCACCTTTGATCTGGTTGTCTCTGATATAGATATGCCGCGGATGAACGGCATCGAGCTGGTGCGCAGGATTAAAAATGATCCCGCCCTTAAAAACCTGCCGGTAATGATTGTTTCCTATAAAGACCGGGAGGAAGACCGGCTGCTGGGGCTTGAAGCCGGTGCCAATTATTATCTCACCAAAAGCAGCTTCCATGATGAGACCCTCATTACTGCCGTGAAAGATCTGATAGGAGCGCCCTGAATCATGCGTATTGCCATTGTGAATGACTTGATTATGGCTGTGGAAGCACTGCGCCGGGTCATTGCCGCGGTGCCCGGCTACGAGATTGCCTGGGTTGCGCTCAATGGCAGGGAAGCGGTGGAAAAATGCGCCAAGGACCGGCCTGACCTGATCCTCATGGACCTGATCATGCCGGTCATGGACGGGGTGCAGGCCACCTCCAGCATTATGAAAAATAGTCCCTGCGCTATTGTGGTGGTCACGGCAACCGTTACCGGCAATGCAGCAAAGGTGTTTGAGGCCATGGGCTGCGGAGCCCTTGATGCCGTGCGCACGCCCGTGCTGGACGCGGAGGGGAAGATTGAGGGGGCGGCAGAGCTGCTTAAAAAAATTGCCATTGTGGGAAAGCTTATCAGCGCTGACGTGCCGTCACTGAAACTTGAAGCCGGGCAGAAAAAAACAGCCGCCACAGCAGCGCTGCCCATGATCGCTATCGGCTCTTCCACCGGCGGCCCCAAAGCCCTTGCGCAGATTCTCTCGCGCATACCCCGCTCCCTGGGAGCAGGCATCGTTATCATCCAGCATGTGGATAGCAGTTTTGCCGGAGACCTGGCAGCATGGCTCGGTGAGCAGACCGGACTCTGCGTAACCCTGGCGCAGGACGGCATGCTCCTGGAACCGGACCGGGTGTTTGTCGCCGGCACCAACGACCATTTAGTGATAGGCCCGGACAGTACATTGCACTACACGCAGGAGCCGCGCAATTATCCCTACCGGCCCTCGGTTGACACCTTCTTTCACAGCGTAAAACAGCACTGGCCGCGCAGCGATGTGGCGGTACTTCTGACCGGCATGGGCAGAGATGGAGCCAAGGGGCTCCTGGGGCTGCGCCAGGCCGGCTGGCACACCATTGTCCAGGATGAAAAGACATCCATTATCTACGGTATGCCCAAAGCTGCAGCAGAGCTTGGTGCAGCAGTGGAAATACTGCCTCTTGAAACCATTGCCGACTCGATTGTCAGGCATCTGAATAACTAGTGTAGTGTCTCAATAACGGCTTTACAATGATTAACCTTATCTAAGATCTCCCCAACTTTTTTGGTCCATACAAACGGTTTAGGATTCTGATTATTTAATTG
>CAIYCZ010000323.1 GCA_903924805.1 uncultured delta proteobacterium
ACACGGGTAAAATCAACGCATATAATGAGATTAATGCAGTTGACATAGTTGAAACGTTTACCCTGTTCGGCGATCCGGCAACAATGCTCAACGTACCATCACTTTTGTCGTCAATAAAATTACTGAAACCGCAAAACAATGCTGTGCTACCCAGAAGCAGTCGCTACACGTTTACCTGGGATGATACGGAGCACAATAGCGTAAAGTACAAGATGCAGTTTTCGCCGGATCAGACCTTCCCTGAAAGCAGCACAATAATAGCGCCTTTATACGAATCAAATTATATCACCGGAGCAGAGTACACCCCTAATATATTTATATGGACACTACTGAAACTGATGGGCATCAGAAACGAAAAGATTTACTGGCGTGTTGCTGGGTATGATGACAGCAATACGCTTATTGAATACTCACTGTCTCGTTCCTTTGCATTTGAGAAATGAGAGATCTGCAGGATATTAAAGGCCAGTTTATAGATTTGTGGAAGGAAAGTGGAAAGGAAAAGGTGTTCAAAATTAGGGGAACGAGCATGCAGCCCCTTATACGGGAGAGTGATACGATCAGCGTGCGGCCGATTCTCAATGCTGCTGACTTAAGGATAGGAGATATCGCAGTTTTTAAAGGCACGACAGGGATCGTTGCCCACAGGATAGTTGGCAAATTTAAGATAGACAACGCATGCTATCTCAGAGAGAAAGGCGATTATAAACAAGCACCGACCGTCGTCCCTGCAGAACTGATTATAGGGAAAGTAGTAAAGATTTACCGGCCAGACGATACGATTAACCTATCCAGTAGCCTCTGGTATATAATCAATAGTGTAGTGGGCCATTACTGGCAGGCTTTGTTTGTCATCCTTGACCTGGTATCTGCAATAAAAACGAAACGTTTGGGGACAACAAGAATTCCCTTAATAACAGCAGCCTATTTAAAACTCACCAGATTACTTATCCAGCTTCCCACCATTATTTTTCGCAGAAAGTAACCGCTGAACATCCGGTCCGCATTTTTTTGCAGTTCGGTAATATTCAACACCTCATTAATCCGGTTGTCTTTTTCAGAGGATGAAAGGTTATTTAATGTAGCAAAAAAAACAAGGTTCTGCCGTCCCGTTAACCGCCAGCTGCGTTCCCCTCTGTCACTTACAACAAGCCCGATAGCACTCTGAACATTTTGGGGATGAAGTACGCCGTCATAACCATTCACATTAGGCTCCATGTTTCAGATAGTATCTTTCTGCTGGCACTGCATGCAATAATTTTATGAAGATTTATCGCTGCTTGACTGTATTATAAAATATTATTTGGATTTCAAGTAAAATAATAGTACTATTTAGCAGTTAGTATATTACTCCGGTATGTGGTTTCACAATACATAGCGATTATATACCGACTGAACCAATCACTTTTTTTACATTACCTATGAGCGAAAACACCGCAGCAATGAGTAGCAAGTCAAGCAGCATGAACGAGCAGATAAAGGAAAGGAAACGGCGCAAAAGAGAACGAGCCATCATTTTAATCGTGGTCGTGCTTGTATTCCTATTAACCTTGCTGTTGACATACCTCTCCAACCTCAAGGGCGATACCCTGCTGCTGCAAAACGTTATGGTTTTCGGCCTCATTAATATCAATGCCATCCTGTTGCTGCTCCTTATCTTTCTGGTAGTCAGAAACGTGGTAAAATTATTTTTTGAGCGTAAACGCGGAATACTTGGTTCTAAGCTCAGAACCAAACTGGTGCTTTCGTTTGTCAGCCTTTCACTTATTCCGACACTGCTTCTTTTCTGGGTTGCTATAGGATTCATAACAAATACTATTGAAAACTGGTTCAGTTTTGAGGTTGAGAGCTCACTTGAGGAATCACTGAGTGTGACCCAGGTACATTATAGACGGGCCGCCGAATACGCTGTCCATTTTGCCAAGCAGTTGAGCACGCGTATAACAGATGACGAATTACTTAAAAAAGATAAGATAGATGACCTTAAACAGATGGTTGCCAGAAAACAGAATGAATACAATCTTTCTATGATAGATATATTTTCTCGATCCGGTAAAAAACTGTTTGGTGTATCAGACCCTAAGATTTCCGAACTCAATTATGTGGAGACCGAGTCTGACTTGCTGGAGCAGGTATTCAGCGGCAAGGACATAACACGGATTCAACCGGTGGGTGAGGGTGATATTATACGTGGTATTGTACCCGTCTTCTCTTCCGGAACGACACCGGAAGTTACCGGTGTCGTGGTGGTGAGTTATTATGTTCCCCGGAGCCTTGTTTCACGGGTAGAGAAAATATCCTCCGCATTTCAGGAATACAAGCAGATGAAACTGTATAAAGCTCCCATAAAATTAATTTACGTCATAATGCTTTCTGTCGTTACCCTGCTCATAATATTTTCTGCAACCTGGTTTGGATTTCATCTGTCAAAGATTATTTCTGTTCCCATAGGGTCACTTGCAGAAGCTACGGAAAAGATTGCCCAAGGCAATCTTGATTTTCAGATCGAAGCTACTACAGATGATGAGATCGGCAGCCTGGTCAGGTCGTTTAACAAAATGACCACGGATCTGAAAATCAGCAAGGAACAGATTGAGTCTACAAATATAGATCTCAGGGAAACCAACAGGGAGATGGACCAGCGCCGGAAGTACATGGAAATCGTTCTCAACAATGTGGCAGCAGGGGTTTTTTCTATAGATCGTGACGGCATTGTTACCACCTTCAATAAATCAGCAGAAAAAATGCTTAACATATCTTTTAAGGATGCCATCTCTAAGCCCTATGAGAGCGTTTTATCGTCAAAGCCGTTAGCCGGTCTGCTTCACTGCATATATGACATTAAGCGCTCAGGACTGGGAACCGTGGTGAAACAGGTGAGCCTCCCGTTCCAGCAGCAAACAACCTATCTACTGGTGAGGTCAACTATACTGCGGGATGAGGCGGGAGATTATATGGGGGTTGTAGTGGTTGCCGAGGACGTCACCCAGTTGCAGCAGGCCCAGCGCGCTTATGCATGGCGGGAGGTTGCGCGGCGGATAGCCCATGAAGTAAAAAATCCGCTGACCCCCATCAAGCTCTCAGCGCAGCGGTTGCGCAAAAAGTTCCTGTCGCAGATGCCCCATGATGAAAAGATATTTGATGAATGTACACGCACTATTATAAACCAGGTTGATGAGTTAAAGGCTCTGGTAAACGAATTCTCAAATTTTGCCAGAATGCCGGCAACCAATCCACGGCCCAATGATATAAACCAGATTATCGAAGAAACAGTTATGCTGTACCGTGAGGCACATAAAAACATAACATTTGATTTTGAAAAAGATGCTGCTGTGCCGCGGCTCAACCTTGACCGGGATCAGATAAAGCGCACCATGATCAATCTGCTTGACAATGCGATCCACTCAATAGAAAATGTTGGATGTATCAGCATAAAAACCTCATATAACAAGACACTGGAAATGGTTACCATTGAGGTTGCCGATACCGGCTGCGGTGTTCCGCCTGACTTGAAGCATCGGCTGTTCGAGCCCTACTTTTCCACTAAAAAGGGCGGCACTGGCCTGGGCCTGGCAATTGTCAATTCAATCATCTCCGACCACAACGGATATATCAGGGTGCGCGATAATGAGCCGAAGGGCACGCGTTTTATTATCGAGCTGCCTGCTGAACTGGACGAAGCATTCACCGGCGCACCGCATGAATACTTTCAGGCATAATATAATTGCCTTTTATTGAATTGTGTGCGGACAACCGCTGCACCGGTCAAAAGGATAGAGATTGTGAAAAAACCAACGGTACTTCTCATTGATGACGAGGAATCAATCAGAAAATCACTGGGCGGGAGCCTGGAGGATGAAGGATATGCGCTGGTAACTGCACAGGACGGAGCCAGCGCACTGGACATAATCAAAACCCAGCCGGTGGATATTGTGTTTCTTGATATCTGGCTACCCGGCATGGATGGTCTGGAAACGCTGAAAGCAATTAAAGATTATAACCCCTTGCTGGAAGTGATTATTATGACCGGACACGGGACAGTAAATACTGCCGTCCAGGCGATTAAGATGGGTGCCTTTGAGTTTCTGGAAAAACCGTTCTCGCTTGATACCATTATTGAGATAATCAGAAAGGTGCAGGAAAAGCGCCAAATCACTCTGCAGACCATGCGCTATAGCAAATCAATAAGGCCCGACAACAGGGATGTTCTGGTTGGTGAAAGCCAGGTAATAGCCCACGTAAGAGAGATGCTAAGCCAGTTTGACAGCACCGATGATAATGTTCTTATCCAGGGTGAAAGCGGTACCGGCAAAGAGCTTGTCGCGCGACTTATTCACTATGCCTCGCGACACACATACCGGCCGCTCATAAAATTCAACTGTGTGGATTTCAATCAGGATGAGATTGAACGGGAGCTGTTTGGCTATCATGATGATACGCATCCAGCATTAAACAAAGACGGCATACTGAATACCACTTCCGGAGGGGCACTGTTTATAAGCGCCATAGATGTATTGCAGTCAGCAATCCAGAAACGGCTTGCCCAGCATTTGAAAGCCTCTGGTCAACAGCACCAGCGGCTGCGGGTGTTTGCCTCTTCAATTAAAGACCTGCGTGAGGAGCTGAAACAACGGCAGATGTCTGAGGAGCTGTTTTCCTGCTTTAATCCTGAAATCATATGCATGCCGCCGCTCAGGAAGAGGGGCGGTGATATAGCCCTGCTGCTCAGGCATTTCCTGACCTATTATTGCGAAGAGCATGGCCAGAAGGACAAGATGATTGAGGATGAAGCGCTTGAAATCCTGACCCAGTATGACTGGCCGGGAAATGTGAAGGAGCTGAAGAACATGGTAGAAAAGATTGTGGTTTCAATGCCCACCACCAGCATTACCGTAAATGATATTCCGCGCTCTGTGCGCAGCGATAGGGAAAGCGGTATAGAAAAATACTATGTTCGCTATAATTCGCTCAATGAAGCTGAGGATGCATGGAAAAAAGATTATATACTATATCACCTGCGTCGGAATAACCGCAATATTGCTGAAACGGCAAAATATCTCCAGATAGATGAAGTGACACTGCTCGACTATATCAAGCGTTATGGCATCGTACTGGTAAGCGGTAAAAAGGCCTATCATCATGCGCAGCGCACTCTTAAACGGAGCATGGTGCTCAGCGGCAGGGGGCTCCATTCAGGCATCAAGACCGGTCTCATAATCTCCCCGCTGCCCCCCAACAGCGGCATACTGTTTGGCAACATTTCAGACGGGGAAACTATCCCGGCCCATGTTGATTTTATCGAATCAACTGAATATGCCACATCCCTTAAAAAGGGTACCTCGCGGGCAAGCACCATTGAGCATTTCCTTGCAGTACTCCATGCCTACCGAATAACCAACCTGCTGATAAAAATAAACAATGAAGTACCGATAATGGATGGCTCAGCCGTTGATTTCTGCCAGCTCATTGAGGATGCCGAGATTGAGGAGCAGGATGCAACCATAGAGGAAATCGTGATTTCTGAACGATACACCGTCGGCGAGGTTGACAGTGATAAAAAGTATATGATTATTGAGCCTTCTGAGCGATTTATCATACACTATACACTTAACTACCCGCGTCCGGTCGGGCGGCAAGAATATACCTTCATGCTCGATAACGAGCAGGCTTTTAAGCAGGAAATCGCTCCGGCGCGCACCTTCGGATTTTTAAAGGATATTGAAGCCCTTGAAAAAAAGGGGCTGGCAAGCGGCGGTCGCTTGAACAACTTTATTCTGATTGACGATGAAAAAATCATTAATACAGAACTGAGGTTCCCTGATGAATTTGTCCGCCACAAAATACTTGATCTGATGGGTGATCTCTATTTGCTGGGCCGTCCTATCAGGGGGAAAATTACTGCCAATATGACGGGGCATACCCATAACTGCTCTATGCTTCGTCTTCTCCGCGAAAACATTCAGATCAATTAAAAAACAAGTATCTGCCCTCGCGAAAATCTAATTCTTTATTATTTCCTGAAATCTGACAGTATACTGGTAAACCACAGGTGTGCTATGAAAAATATGAATCGCACAAAAGTTAAAAAGTCAAAAGATGAAAGAGGATATATCCATGTGTATACGGGGAATGGCAAAGGGAAAACATCTGCTGCCCTGGGGTTAGCGTTTCGCGCAATGGGTAACGGTATGCGCTCTTATATTGCACAGTTCATGAAAGGACAGCACTACAGTGAATTGCGGGCTGCCGACATGGTCTCATCATATATAACCATTGAACAGTTTGGCAGAGATACCTTTCTGCACATAAGCGAAGTGCGTTCGGATGATGATGTCAAAATGGCCCGTACCGGGCTCAAAAAGGCCGAAAAAGAGATGCTTTCGGGTAAATACAAGATTATTATTCTTG
>CAIYCZ010000324.1 GCA_903924805.1 uncultured delta proteobacterium
CAGATTGTATATCAAGGGTAATCCCGGTAGCTTCCAGCAGGCCCTGCATTTTACCAGACAGATAGGAAATTGAATTTGAAACATAAAAGGGGAAATACCAAAAATATCCAAAAGCTAAAATAATACAAATTGTTACAATGATTGCCATGTTATTTATTATACTGGTTGAATCATGTCGTGCTATCTGATTTTTACGCACAACTGCTTGCATATTAATATCGTTAATGTTGCTAATAGTTTGTCTCAGTTTTTCATAAGCCGGGAGAAGCTCGTTAAAATAGACCTCAGTACTGCCGGCGCCTTTTTTTATCTGCCGGGAAAGATTGAGATAAAGATCATAGGTGCTCTTAAGCTGCTCGACATAATCTTTTTCATGTATTTCAGTTACATTGCTGTTTTCTTCCTTTAAATTCCTGTCAAACGCATTTCTGGCTGATTCAAATGTTTTTACGTAATAATCAGAATATTTATTTGCCATGGCGGGATTAAAGATGCTGTTGCCGACAGCGGTATTCATATCATCAAGAGCCTGAAGCATATTTTTTGCATAGGCGAGAGAATGGTAATTATTTTTCAGAATATTGTCAGACTCCCGGGATAATTTTTGAATGTAATAGGAACAGATTCCCGCTACAGCAAAAATTATAACAAAGAGAAATCCAATACCCAGTGAAAGTTTTGTTTTGAGCACCATACGTATCTCCGTAATAAATTTTCTGCTTGTAGAGTGATCAATGTTTACCCTGAATATTAATGAGCATAATGATCAAAAAAATGCCATTAAATCCAAAGGATAATTTCTGCCAAAGACTGCACCGTCGCGTTACTCACATCAAAACTTATTACATACAATGTGCCAATCCTGGGCGGCTTTAATGGTTTGAAAAAGCGGACTTTTTTATCTTAAGCAGATGCGGGGTATTGTATTGTGCAAGGAAGGGGTTACAACCATCTTGAAAATTGCAATGCGGACGGTCAAAAGAAGGCTGAAGGGGAAGGGCTTGTACAACGGTAATTAAATCCCGTACTGTTTGCGCCGACGCCACAATGTGGCCTGATCAATACCGAGCACATCAGCCGCTTCCTGCAGTGATTTGGTGGCGGCAAGCACGCGCCGGATATGCAGTTCTTCGATTTTTTCCAGGTTGACCAGATCCCCGATTTGCGGAATTGCTTCGCGCGGGAGAATATTTTCAGGCAGGTGTTCGATGCCGATGCGGTCAGACGGACAGATGATCACAGCACGCTCAACAATATTGCGCAGTTCTCGTATATTACCGGGCCACGTATAGCTTTTCAGTGCCTGCAAGGCCTCTTCGGTAAAACCTAAAAAATGGCGATGGTTTGCGCGGCCAAAAAATTGTAACAGTCGTTTGGCAAGAGGCGCCACGTCGTCCTGACGTTCGCGTAGCGAGGGTATCTGTATCTGAATCACATTGAGCCGGTAAAAAAGGTCCTCCCGGAACCGACCATCTCGGACTGCCTTTTCCAGATCTATATTGGTCGCTGCAATGACCCGCACATCTGCTTTGCACGTCATTCGGTCACCAAGCCGTTCATATTCATGATCTTGCATAAAGCGCAATAATTTCGGCTGAAGGGATAACGGCATGTCTCCTATCTCATCTAATAAAAGTGTACCACCTTCACACGCAGCAATGCGGCCAGGACTATCGTAGACGGCTCCGGTAAATGACCCTCTGACATGGCCGAACAGTTCGCTTTCCAGCAGTTCTGCGGGAATAGACGGGCAGGAAACATTACCGAAAGGTTTGTTGGCCCGTTTGCTCCAAACATGTATCATGCGCGCCAGAACAGTTTTACCCGTGCCGCTTTCACCCCGCAAGAGGATCGTGGCGTCCGATAGTGCGACCTGCCGTGCCAAGCTGAGTGCATGCTGCATCGCTGGGCTGTTTGTTGCAAAATCTATTTCAGGATTTACTCTTTTCAGATCTTCCTTGAGGCTTGCAACCTTTTGTTCGAGCTGGCAGACTTCAGCAACTTTCTGCACGGCGAGTTTTACCTGGGAGGGAGTAAACGGTTTCGGTATATAATCGGTGGCTCCCCGGTGCATGGCTTCGACTGCTGTATCAATAGAAGCATACGCTGTTATAACAATTATTTTGAGCCACGGCGTTATAGCAAGCAACTTCGGGATTAAATCAAGTCCACTGGCTGTGCCTAGACGGAGATCCACAAATGCCACTTCAAAACTTCTTCGTGCCGCCTCGGTGATAGCGTCAGAGGCGTTACTTACTGCAACAACCCGGTGCCCTTCGGTTTCCAGGCAGACGGACAGGGTTTTGCGGATGTTGACTTCATCATCCACAACAAGAATATGTAGCGAGGGATTTTCTGAAAGCTCATTCATGCGCAAACCCTTGCTGCTGATTACAGATTCTCCTCAATATACAGCGTAAGCTCGATCATGCGCTCAAGCAGTTCATCACCCGGGATGCCTTTGAAGTTTTTACAGATCAGCTCCTTTGCAAACAGGCGCGCGATGTAGCGGATTTTAAGGGCCCTGTTTTTTGACGTAAAAACAAAGTCGCGGTGGCCGTTGTTTATGACGATGACATTCTGTTCCTCGTCATAGTATGAGCGCCACAGTTCACCCGGAGCCTTTTTGTATGTATAGCCGGGCAGTCCCTCACGGGTCTCGGGAGAACGGGTGCTTTCAGGAAGAAGGGAGTCAGTGACGGTGATCATTGCTTCTGCGGAAC
>CAIYCZ010000325.1 GCA_903924805.1 uncultured delta proteobacterium
AGGATGAGGTGCGGCAGTGGCTGATACGCTCGGGTGCTTCAGCCCCTGAAGCAGCCGGTGCCATCCATTCTGATTTGCAGAAGGGCTTTATACGGGCAGATGTCATGAAGTATACAGATCTGCTGGAGCTTAAATCTGAAGCTCAGGTCAAGACAGCAGGCAAATACTATACAAAGGGTAAAGATTACATAATCGAGGACGGGGATATTCTGCATATCAGGTTTAATGTTTGAATATTTGATCCGTTATTTGACGCCTGGCACCCCCATGTTCCCGCACGCTGTGGTAATCATACGGTACGGCCATACATAAAAAAAGAGGGGGGGCTTGACAATCCGTTAATATAAATCATAATTAATGTATTAAAGACTAACTTTATTAAGGAGGATCGTATGACAAGGGGTAAGGGAATAACATTCATCACTGCACTACTGCTACTGCTTTTAAGTGCGCCACTCTATGCGTATCAGAATGTGAACGGAAGTCCGCCGAGCTGCCTGGACTGTCACGCAGCTAAATATGCCAACAACACAACCTGGCATACCAGCCATCAGGGATATGCAAATAATAACTGTGCAACGTGCCATGCAGGGTCCACTCCTGGTTCCACTGTTGCAACAAGCAATTGCGCAACCTGTCACAACCAGAGTGCTGCGACACCGGTAACACTGCCGTGTGACTGGGTTAAGAACCATGAAGCACGGTCACCAGATACCTGCATAACCTGTCATACTGATTGCCAAACAACTCCTCCAGGTCCGTGTCCGGCTCAGGCAACCTTAGGCGAAGATGACCAGCGCCTTGATACCCTCAGAGAATTCCGCGATGACGTGCTGGCAAAGAGCGCTCTCGGTCAAAAGTTAATAGCACTGTATTACAAGTCAGGTGACGCCGTTGTTGAGGTTCTTGAGAAGAACCCGGAACTGAAACAGTATGCAAAAGAATTTCTGGAAACTATACTGCCGTACATTGAGGCGGTAACCAGTAAACAGAACAAGAAGAAATAATAAGCAGTAATTGAATTATAAAAAAAGAAGGCAGGGTCAGAATTGGTCCTGCCTTCTTTTTTTATAAACAGGTACGAGTAATTCTATACAAATATTTTTTTCAAAATGGTATATAAAAATCCTGACCAGGGTATATCCACTGCAATAGTTTTTATACCGTTAACAACTCCTGCAATACATTACAGGTAAGCATCAAAAAAAAGGGGGGGGGTATGACATATCAGATAGGATGGTTTTCCACCGGAAGAGGGCAGGGGTCAATGAACCTCCTGAACGCACTAGTAAAAGCCATTAAAGACGGGGACGTAAAGGGAGAGATTTCATTTGTCTTTTGCAGCCGCGAGCAGGGAGAGGCTGAAGGCAGCGACAGATATCTTAAACAGGTTCAGGACTGCGGAATTACATTAGTTCCGTTTTCCTCTAAAAAATTCATGCCGGAGCTCAGGCGCAAAGGGAAGGCAAATCCCGAAGCCATGCGGCAGTGGCGGATTGCCTATGACCGTGAGATTATGCGGCGCCTTGACAGTTTGGATGCGGATATAATTGTCCTTGCCGGCTACATGCTCATAGTGGGAGAGGAAATATGTGAGCGCTATGACATGATAAACCTGCATCCTGCTGCTCCTGGCGGGCCTGCCGGTACCTGGCAGGAGGTCATCTGGCAGTTGCTACAAAAGCGTGCCAGCGAAAGCGGCAACATGATGCACCTGGTAACAAAAGAGCTGGATAAGGGGCCACCCATAACCTACTGCACGTTTCCTATCAGGGGAGAACTGTTTGAGCCATTATGGAAGGACCTGGAAAGAAAGCTTCGCGGCAGACTGCTTAAGCAAATCATACAGGCAGAGGGTGAAAGTAACCCGCTGTTTGCCAGAATCCGGCAGGAAGGAGCAAAGCGGGAGATACCTCTGGTTGTTAAAACAGTCAAAGCTTTTGCAGAAGGAAGACTTCAGCTTGAGAATAAAAAAATTCTTGCAGCAGGGAAAGCTCTTGATAAGCCCTGCTGTCTGAATAATGAGATAGAAAACGCCCTACGTAACCAGTGAAAATTATACCCTGGCATTGCAAGCGAAGCAATTTCAGGCACGTGCCACCTCGCCCGCAACAGCAGAGCCCTCGCAATAACGTGTAATGACCAGCACTCTATCTGACAATCGCTTAACTTAATGGCTTAGAAATATTTCATATGAGGACTTCTTATACGCTGCTTCCTCCACCCTCCCCAAACAACCCGTTGCATTTACTCCGCTGAAACCCTATCTTTTAGAAGTTATAAATTTCGGCTTAAACAGCGAGATAAAACTGGGCACGACAAAAATCGCTCCCATCATGTTGATAATCAAAACGATTGCCAGCAGCAGTCCCATCAATGCCTGGAACATAAGCTTGGAGATTGCCCAGAACCCAAGGCCGCAGATGAGTGTTAGGCCGATATAAATAACCGCCTTCCCCGATGTCCCCAGAGAAACGGCAATCGCATCATCTAAATCTCGTTTATTATCCCGGTATTCTTCAATAATACGTCCGACGATATAGATCGCATAGTCAACCCCAAGCCCCATGCCGACTGATGCAATCGGCAGTGTTGCTGTAGTCAGCGGTATCGGCGGGTTGTTGAGGGTCATAAACGCCTGAGTCAAAAAGGTCGAGGTCAGCAGCGGCAGGGTGATAAAGATCGCTGCCACAAACGATTGAAAGAAAATGGTGACAAAAAAGAAGCACATGATGTAGGCA
>CAIYCZ010000326.1 GCA_903924805.1 uncultured delta proteobacterium
AACACTGCGGCACTTCGTCACCCCGGAAAGGGCGTTGAATGAATACTCCCGGGCGATGTTCGACATCAGATAGAGGGCCAGATCTTCGATCCCTTGAACCGACCTGATCTTGAACCGCTTGACGATGTCCTTGTACAGGGTGGACTGTAGAAGCGTGCGCAGATACTCGCGCCGGTCCATCTTCTTGAGCAGGGGCTCCGGATAGCCTCCCTGCTCCGCGTACGCATTTAGAGCGTCCTTTTTCTCCACTTCCGTCCGCTGCTCGCCCGACGTCGCCAGATATTCGCTAAAAGTAAAGGGGAACAGAACAGCAGCAGCATAACGGCCCGTGAGATGCGTAGCCAGCTCCGAGCTGAGCAGATTGGCATTGCTCCCGGTAATCAACAGCCGGATTCCCTGCCTCTGTAGGCGATTGACAAATATTTCCCAGCGGGGAAGATTCTGAATTTCGTCAAAAAGCAGGTAACGTGGAATGCCGTAGACGGTGTTTACGGCACTAATGATTTCATCGTAATCTTCCACGGCGGTCAACCGTTCATCATCGTAGTTGACGTAGCCATAAGAGCCGGTCTGCTGAAGCAGGTGAATTGCGTAAAACGATTTACCCGCTCGCCGCGGACCGGAGATAACCTTGATCAGATCATCTCCGAGGTTCCAGGGGATCGATATCTTCCGTTCGACATAGGTTTCCTGAAAGCGGTTTTCTATTTCTCTTTTTTGAACGAGGACAATATCTCGTAACATTATCCACCCGCGCTGCTTAAAATATTTATTTTTTGTGCATCATAAATAAAATTATGCACAAAGTCAACACAAACCGTAATAGCCGATCATGCGCGCATGCACGCCACCTCATGTCCTGAATGAATTGACCAATCTCTGGTTAAAAATTTATTAAATTAAAAACAGTAATCTCTCACAAAGGCGCAAAGTAAATTTTATTATATTATCATACCCCTCTTTTTTATCTACTTGTTTTCCCTCCTGTTTGCCTTTTATTACCTCTGCTTATCAAAAAGGAAATTCCTATACATTGAACTTAACGCCCTTCGGGCGGACTTTTAAAAATCTTCGACATAACAAAGACGGCAACCACAGCAACATTCAAACTCAGGCATGCGGTGTTTAGATTTGCGTGAGGCAGGAAATGAATCAACAATAATATCCTCTACTTCAGTCTCACTCCCACAGTCCCGGCAACGATAACTGTAATAGTGCGTGTCTCGTATCCCTGACATCCTGATCTCGTCCTCGCTTAACGGGATCATAATACCCCGCTTTGAGTCTTTCTTCTTCATCATAGATTACTCCATACTTGGGATGCCATATCTTCCACAGCTGCTTCGCTGCCCACATCTCCTGTTGCCCCAATAATAAGAACATTCATATGATTCCTCCTGCATGAGATTAAATATTTAAAAGCTGAACCACAGAACACAGAGAAACAGAGTAGCTGGTAAGCAGCTTAGCTCATGAACTGATGAGCTTAACAGCTAAATTGCTTTTTTTAGGATTACTATATATTGATACACAAAAAATTCCCGCAGCCACGGGATATAGAGGAGTGGGTTGATGCCGGTGTTGAAAATTCTGTTGATCACCGGATAGAGCCGTTCCTGCCATCGGTATTTTGCGTGCTCATATACCAGGGGGATAAATTTTCTTCTGATGTGCAAAAGCTCAAAACCGTTCCGGGTAAACAGCTTTGTTAAATCTGCCAGGGTAAAGAACCTGAGATGCGTTCTATCCAGAATGCCGGCATCTGCATAAGTCCACCTCCCTAGCAGCAGATCCTTTATAATTGAAGCATGCCGTATATTGGGCGCGCTGATAACCAGGTATTTACCGGATTTAAGATATTGTTTGAGGCCCTGCAGCACTGCTTCCGGGTTCCTCAGGTGTTCTAATATATCAGCAAGCAGAATGCAATCAAAGAAATCCTGCGGCAGGTCAAGACGATCCTGGTCAAGGTCGGCGATGATAACCCGGTCCAGGATTTTTTCAAGTTTCGGTTTAAACGACGCTTCCCGCTCCACGGCATACACTACTTTACCGCTTTCTTTAAGCCGTATCTCAGTCTCTCCCCCACCGCACCCGAGCGAGAGTACAGAGGAGATGTCCTCCGGCAGAGCGGTCAGTATATCGCTGCGAATTTTAAAATAGTAATTCTTAGTGCCACCCACGGGTAAGTTTTTCAATCCTGTGTTTGTACGTATGGCTTCCAAGGGTTATAGTTCTTGCCTTTTCTGCAAGTATTTCCCGTTCCCGGTCGTGGGCGAGATAGTATGCAGCCTTATTCACC
>CAIYCZ010000327.1 GCA_903924805.1 uncultured delta proteobacterium
TGCTTGCGGCTGCAAAGCAGGTGCATGAGAAAAAAGTGGCTTTTATTGATGAAGAATTAAAAAGCAGGAATCGATTTGAGCTTGAGCCCCTTATCAGCGGCTTCGATGCTCTTGTAACAAACAGACCATCTGTTACCCTTATGGTGAGAGTTGCTGATTGTGTGCCGATTATTCTTTATGACCCGGTACAGAAGGCTGTAGGAATTGCACATGCCGGCTGGAGAGGGACGCGTGCAGGCATAGGAAAGGAAACTGTCAATGAAATGGTCAGACGCTGTAACACTGATCCAAAGAGTATTTTAGCAGGAATTGGACCTTCAATCGGGCCCTGTTGTTACCCCGTTCAGGAAGAAGTGGCAGAGCTTTTCTGCAGAAGCACTCCTGATGCAGAAGCATTTATACGGAAGCAGCAGGGAAAAACTTATTTAAACCTCTGGGAGGCAAACCGGCTGCAACTGCTGAGACAGGGGATTCTGCCTGAGCATATTGAAGTAGCACAGCTCTGTACCTCCTGCCGTGCAGACCTATTCTTCTCCCACCGAAGAGAACAGGGAAAAACGGGAAGGATTGGAGCGTTTGTTGGATTGCGGGGATGATGGTTTGCAAAGAACGGGGTTTTTCTTTGGCCGTAGTTGAATGACGGTATCCTTATTCCAGACGGTATCGTTTTTTTTCGGATAATCCAGAGTATAGTGCAGGCCGCGGCTCTCCTTGCGTTTGAGAGCGCAGCGGATAATCAATTCTGCAACGGTTGCAATGTTTCGCAGCTCAATCAGGTCTGAGGTAATAATAAAATCCCAGTAATAGTCAGATATTTCCTGTTGCAACAGTTCAATCCTGCGCTGGGCACGCTCAAGCCGTTTATTTGATCGCACAATCCCCACGTAATGCCACATGAGCCGCCGTATCTCATCCCAATTGTGTGAAATCACCACCGACTCGTCTATATCAGTGGCATTGCCCGGATCCCATTCAGGAACGGGTACCGGGTAATGTTTTTTTTCACGCACTTCCTCGATTGATTTCGTGGCAGCGCGGTGTGAGAAGACCAGGGCTTCAAGGAGTGAGTTGCTGGCGAGCCGGTTTGCCCCGTGCAGGCCGGTGCAGGCAACCTCGCCAACAGCAAACAGCCCACCTATGTTTGTTTCGCCAAACGTATTCGTTAAAGCCCCGCCACAGATATAGTGTGCAGCAGGCACAACAGGAATGGGCATGGTAGCCATGTCAATGTTAAAAGAAAGACATTTTTCGTAAATATTGGGGAACCGGTGTCTGAGGAAATTAGAGCGCCGGTGGGTGATATCAAGATATACACACTCATCGCCGCTTTTTTTCAGCTCCGTATCAATTGCCCGGGCCACAATATCCCGTGGCGCAAGGTCTTTGAGCGGATGGTACTTTTTCATGAAGGGCGTTCCATCCTTTAACCTGAGGATTCCGCCTTCGCCGCGAACCGCTTCAGAGATGAGAAAATTTTTTGCCTCTGGATGATACAGGCAGGTGGGATGGAACTGGATAAACTCCATGTTGGCAGTACGGGCTCCTGCCCGGTACGCCATGGCTATACCGTCTCCGGTAGAGATGTCCGGGTTGCTTGTGTAGAGATAGGTTTTGCCTGCACCACCGCTTGCCAGAAGAGTCACTTTCGCGGTAACGGTGTGGATCTTACGGGAATTATTATCAAGGACGTACACACCATAACAGGCCGTCTTGCCGCCGTCTTTCAGCCCCAGCTTTTTAGAGGTTATGAGGTCAATACAGATGTGGTTCTCAAAGATGCGGATGTTTGGATGCGCTTCGACTTTTTTAAGCAGGATTCTCTCCACTTCCCTGCCGGTCAAATCCTTGCAGTGCAGGATGCGGCGCATGGAATGACCACCTTCCCGTCCCAGGTCAAAAGTCATTTTACCCCGTTTTCTGCTTCTGGTGAAGGGAACGCCCCACTTGATGAGTTCCCTGATTCTCTCCGGCCCTTCAGAAACAACCAGTTCCACGACATCACGATGGCACAGGCCATCACCGGCTGTGAGCGTGTCTTTTATGTGCAGGTTAAAGGAGTCCTCCGGATCAAACACCGCAGCAATGCCGCCCTGGGCATAGTTGGTACCTGATTCTACCGAGTTCTTTTTTGTGACAATAGCCACACTTCCGCAGGGGCTTACTTTAAGCGCGTAGCTGAGTCCTGCAATACCGCTTCCAATGATGAGAAAATCTGTTTTAATCTCCATAATGACAAGGGATTAGCTTAAAATCTCGTAAATGATATGTCATAATTAGTAGACGCAGGCTGTAGCCTGCGTTTTAAGGCACACCCTGAATGGCGTGCGGCTGCAAATGATTGAGTTGTTACAGATCAGTTTGAATTAGAGTAGAGGTATATTAGAGGAAACGATATGTCAAGACATAGTTTTATAACTGCGCGCAGCCACGAATTATTTGCAATACACTGCTTTGTCGGTTATAGTTACTCTGTTTTTAGCATGGTTAGAGCAGGGTATATGATCAATAAATGAACGGGAAAGAAGCATGCTTCTTTTAGCTATCGAAACATCATGCGATGAGACTGCTGCTGCAGTTGTTCGTGACGGAAAAAAAATTCTTTCTAATGTTATCGCCTCCCAGGTCGACTTTCATAAAAAATACGGAGGAGTGGTACCTGAGATAGCATCAAGAAAGCATCTGGAGAAAATTATTCCCGTAATACAGGAAGCTCTTGATCAGGCACGGGTAACCCTTGATGACATTGAGGGAATTGCTGTCACGCAGGGACCCGGGCTTGTCGGCTCGCTCCTGGTGGGAATAAATGCTGCCAAGGCAATTGCCTATTCGCGCAAGCTTCCCATCACCGGAGTTAACCATCTGGAGGGGCATATCTGTGCTGCAGCGCTTGAACTGGATGAATTTCCCTTTCCTTCAGTCACCCTGGTTGTTTCCGGAGGTCACACGAGCCTTTATCTGGTAGAGGGATTCGGAAGATATAAGCTGCTGGGAAAGACCAGAGATGATGCGGCAGGGGAAGCATTTGATAAAGTGGCAAAGCTTTTGAAGCTTGGATACCCGGGAGGGGTAATCATAGATAAGCTTGCAAGGCAGGGCAATCCTGAAGAA
>CAIYCZ010000328.1 GCA_903924805.1 uncultured delta proteobacterium
CTGTTTGATACTTATACGGTAGATATGTTTATGAACGGCCATGACCACCTGGTGAAGGAATGTATCCTAAACAGCACCAGTTATATCTGGTGTAAAAATCTAAGCTATGCCCACATGGGGGATCCCTATAATCTCTACCGGGTATATGCAGACCGCATCCTGCTCTATCATGTGGACCTGCGCGATGGTTCGGAAACCTTTGCAGGAACCTTTCCTCTGACTCAAACACCAACCCTTATTACTTTATCTTCATTGCAGGCAATACCTTCCAATCGCAGTGTCACGATACGCTGGAATACAGAGTCTGAAATAGATAATGCTGGCTTTAACATCTACCGGGCTGAGGGGTCTGGGCAGTACGTCAAACTGAACAACACCATCATCCCGTCAAAAGGCACCTCAACCACCGGCGCTTCATATGAGTTTATAGATAACGGCGTGCAGAATCGAAAGACTTATTTTTACAAACTGGAGGATATTGATATAAACGGCTCGACAACCTTCCATGGGCCGGTAAGCGCGACACTGGGTTTGCTCCATCTGCTTAAATAATGCTTAAGGGACTGCTGTGAAAAAAGATCGTAGCCGTTTCGGGGAAGTACGGCCTGCCGCTGTACTTCTGATTTTTCTTTGCCCCTTGATTGGATTCTGGGGTTGCTCGTCCTGTTCGGATGATGCCCAGGTTCAAATAGCTGCTGATGCCGGCACATTCAAAGCCTTTGCTGCGCCTCCCCGGGACATCGCATACGGCCCCTATTCCCTGAAGGTAACTACTAACGCTGCCATTATTGCCTGGGAAGAAAAGATCTGGGGTGATACGCTGAGGCATGTAGAGGTTTCTGTTTCCGGCCTTTCTCCGGCAACAAAATACTTTTACCGGGTTAACGGTAACGGGGCAGAAAAGGATGGCCGTCTGGTAACCGCACCTGCAGCGCCTGCTCCGTTCAGCTTTTTTGTCTGGGGCGACTCGCGCACTGGAAACGATGTTGCACGACAGATTGGAGAAAAAATGCTTACAACGGACCCCGATGCCAGTTTTGCACTGCACTGCGGGGATATGGTGATGGACGGAGATGACCAGCAATCCTGGGAGCGCGACTGGTGGGGGCCGCTATCTGATTTCATGCTGTATCTTCCCATCTACCCGGCGATGGGAAACCATGAACAAAACTCGGCGTTCTATTACCGTTATTTTTCATCTCTTACCGGGGGTTCGTGCTTTTATTCCTTTACCTGGGGTGCGGCTCATTTTGTTGTTTTATGTTTGGATGAAGGCAACAGTATCAGCAGCGAGCAGATTGAATGGCTCAAAAATGACCTTGAGGAAAATCGCGATGCCACATTCAAAGTGGTATATCATCACGTTCCACCTTATTTCTCTTCGCCTGCAGATGATGCGGGTTCGGAACAGCTGCGTACCGTCCTTGTGCCGCTGTACGAGGAAAACGGGGTTAATCTGGTATTCAGCGGGGATGTCCACAGCTACCAGCATCACCTGAAAAATAATATCCACTACCTTATTTCTGCAGGCGGGGGCGAACGTCCCAGTGAATGCGGACTTCCGCTTGAGGGTATGACCCTGTCATTATTCAAGACCTACCATTTTATCCACGCTATGGTTGACGGCACGTCCATACACCTAACAGCCTATGACCTTGATGGCACTGTGTTGGACAGGCTCACGCTTGAAAGCGGCCAAATATCCGAAGTCAGTTCCAGCATCGCTGTTTCAGTAAGCAGTCAGGAGGTTGTGCCGGGGGGAGAATGCCAGGTGGATTTATTTATTCAAAACGTACAGAATTTGGATTCGGTCTCCTGTACTCTTGAATACAAAAAGGATGAGCCCCCTGCCGCATTGCAGGCAGTGGATGCTGATCCGAACACTGCGGGGATTCAGGTCATCAAGGGGGATCTGGGAGGAGAGGTAATTGTCAATGAATCAGATAACGGGCTCGAGGTGCTTCACTATCAGGAGCAGCACATAGGCGGCCGTTCAGCAGCAAAGATCAAAGTTGCAACTATTAAATTTAACGTTCCCGAAGATACGCAGCCCACGGCCTTTTATCTGGTGCCGCGATGTATTCTGCGCGATGCTGCAGGGGCGGAAATCGTACACTTTATGGGCGGGGTAAAAATGGTGGTGAAGAAGTCGGAGCCATAGATGTGGGGTATGCATGAACGAAGCAGTCCCAAACCCTTTTGCAGGATACAAGAGATGTATATCATGAAACTGTTTACTCTACACATACGGCGGGCACTTGCACGCATCACGTGCGGGATTGCTATTTTTCTGCTGCTGCCCTGCTACTCAAGCCTATGGGCAGCTACCTACCAGTGCGTGCAGGACACCTATCTTGATGCCGCCTACCCTGATGATAA
>CAIYCZ010000329.1 GCA_903924805.1 uncultured delta proteobacterium
AGGTAATACACCACGTCCTGCGGATCAATGACGCCCCTGGTGAAATTCGAGAAGTGCTCAAACAGCGAAAACTGATGAAGGATGACTATAGCCTGTTGCCCGGCAATGCCTTCATTCCAGTCGATAAACCAGAAAAATACCAGCACCCCGATGGTGGCTATGGCAGCAACTATCTGGTTTTCCGTGAGGGACGAAACAAAAATGCCGCAGGCAATAAAGGACGCCCCGAGCAGAAAAAGCCCCGCATAGCCGGCAGCGATGGGACCAATCTCTATACTGTAGACAATGGCAAGCAGTATTGGATACAGAAGGGTAAGCAGCAGCATGACCAGAAAAACGGCAAGGCATGCGCCATACTTTCCCATAAGTATCTCACGGTCACGGAGCGGATTGGTAAACAGCAGCTCAATAGTCCCGAGCTTTTTCTCTTCTGCAAACAGGCGCATGGTCAGAAGCGGCAGGAGCAGCAGCATGATGAAGCGTATATCCTGAAACGTGAACTGCCAGAGCCCGAGTTTTACATCCGAACCCACCCACATGACAAACATGACCAGGTTGGTGTAAAAAAAGTATCCCGAGATAATAAGGAACACCGCTATCACCACATAGGCAATCAGGGAGGTGAAGTAGGATTTAAGCTCTCTTTTCAGTATGGTAAGTGCATTCACCGTATAAAAAATCCCTTCTTCCGTTTGCAGATGAAAGTCTAAATAAAAAGTTCAAATGTCAAAATCCAAATTTCGAATGAAATCCAAATGTCAAATTTCAACCCCTTTATTCATCTAAACCTTGCAAATTATTTGGTATTTGTGCTTTAGACATTGATTTGGCATTTGTCATTTGGCATTTGCACTATGTCCCCTTTTCTTCCGTCACCAGCCTTATAAATATCTCTTCAAGGGTCATATCCACGGGACGAATTTCCCTCAGGTTCCAGCCATGCTCATAGACGGTGCGGGCAATGTCATTTATTACCGCGGCCTCTGTATGCGTTTCAACGTGGAAGCTGGATACGTCATAGGTGCTGCCCTTTTTCTCTGTCACATTCAGCACGCCCGGGATTGCGCTCAGGGCACGCATAATATCCTGTGCAGGGCCCTCTGCCCGTATCAAGATCGTAGGCACTTCCTGCAGGTGCTTGATAAGGTTCTCCGGCGTATCCACGGCAACAAGCTTTCCTTCATGAATGATGATAACCCGGTCGCAGGTCATACTTACTTCCGGAAGAATGTGGGTGCTCAGGATGACGGTCTGCCTGCCGCCCAGGCTCTTTATCAGGTTTCTGATTTCAATAATCTGCCGGGGGTCAAGGCCTATGGTTGGCTCATCGAGAATAAGCACTTCCGGATCGCCGAGCAGTGACTGTGCTATGCCGACCCTCTGCCGGTAACCTTTTGAAAGCTTCCCGATGAGGCGGTGGGCAACAGTGCTGATGCCGCACTGGTGCATCACTTCGTCAACTTTTGATTTTCTCCTGTTTCGAGAAATGCCTTTTACTTCAGCAAAAAACCGCAGGTAGGAAAAAACCGGCATGTCATGATAGAGCGGCACGCTCTCCGGCAGGTAGCCGATCCTGCGGCGGACTTCCAGCGGGTCCTTTAACGTATCATAGCCGCAGATTTTTACCGTGCCGCTTGACTGGGGGAAAAAACAGGTAAGGATACGCATGGTAGTGGTTTTCCCGGAGCCATTGGGCCCGAGGAAGCCCATGATTTCCCCCTTTTCCACGGAGAAGGAAATATCAATAACCCCCCGCGCTGATCCATCATATTTGGTAAG
>CAIYCZ010000330.1 GCA_903924805.1 uncultured delta proteobacterium
GCGGGTACTATTCCCCCTTGTATAGCATGCTTGTCGTGAGCGACAGGGGAGGTTTTCAGCGCCGCAACAATATACCCGGAGACTTACTCACGACCCCGGCAGCGTGCGTATCGTGCACGGGGCAGGCAGCTTCCAGAGCCTCCGATAGGGGAATGCAATGGGGTCTGGCACTACATAATTCGCAAGCTACCTGCCGTTCACACTGTTTGTGCTCACTCACTCATTGTGGAGAAGACCCCTTATTATATGAGCATCATATGTAAATACCTACAGGCTGTCAATAGATTGTCCTGATGCTTAAGCGAAGGATTCCGGGGAAGGGAACTGCACTGGAGATAGATGGGAATTGCTGCGGGGGGTATGGTTATAACGGGTTAACAAATAAGGGGCGGCATAATAAAATGCCGCCCCTTATTTGTTTTTTAAGGCTTTAGTATTACCTATGCGGTTCTGAGAGGCTCTATTGCCTTGAGCGCCATCGCCACAAAGGGCTTTGGTGTAATCTCCTTGACACAGTCAATAATCATGTCTTCGGTTACCACTCCGGCATCTCCTGCCTTTTTTGTGATCGCTTCCGTGAGCTTCTTTTCCGTCATTGCCCGGAACGGTTTCGGAGATCCCTCAATACATTTGTCAAACATTGCCTTGCTGTTCTTTTCCCATGTCAGATCTGCCATTTTTAAAAACCCTCCTTTCTTGGGTTTGTGATTTTAATGCCTGGCGAAATTAACGTGCGGCATAAAAATCGATTCTACAGGACGTTACCTGTTTATTACATGGACATCAGCATGATGACCATTAAATCATACAGCTTGATTTTTTCCTAGTTGAGCTTTATCGGGTCGCTCAAATTCTGTTCACAGTAGGGGCATGAGGTTACCACTGCCTCAGCGCCGGTTGATTTTGCTTCCTCAATGCGCTCACTGGCAATCTTTAATGACAGCTCAGGAAAGGCGGTTCGCACTCCTGCTCCTGCACCGCAGCACCAGCCCTGATCTTTTATCCGCTCCATCTCCACCAGCCGGATGCCGGGTATTGCTTTGAGTATGTTGCGCGGCTCTTCGTAGATACCGCAGTGGCGGCCGATGTGGCAGGGGTCATGCCAGGTAACGGTAAGCGGCACTTCTTTTTTAAATTGGATTTTTCCCTCCTGTACCAGGTCTTCAAGAACCTCAGAGACATGCAGGACTTCAAAATCAATTTCCGGCATGCCCGGCACTTCGGGGAAGTCATGCTTGAGGGTATGAAAGCAGCCGGCACAGTGGGTTATGATCTTTTTTACACCAAACTCCTTGAATGTTTCAATATTTCTTTTTACCAGATCAAAAAAAATCTCCCGGTGCCCGATGCGGATAGCCGGGCTTCCGCAGCATATCTCTTTTTCTCCGAGTATTCCGATATCCACCCTGGCCTGCTGGAGGACCTTGACGGTGTTGACGATTTCATGCTGGATGAGCGGATCATAGGCTGGTGTGCAGCCGGCAAAGAACAGATATTCGCATTTCTCCTTGGCTGCATCTTTTACCTTGAGCCCTTTTGTCCAGTCCCTGCGGCGGGCGCGTGGCTGAAGCCAGGGATTATCATAATTTTTAATGCTGTTCAGGAGCTCCTTGTGCGCAGGCAGCGGTGCAATGCCCAGCTCAATGAGCCTGGTCTTCAAAGCTTCCGCCGCCTTGAGCGGCTCCTTCTCATTGAGTCGCAGGCAGTTCATCTCACACGCTCCGCAGGAGGTACAGAAATAACATATTTCAAGGAGCTTTTCCGAGTCGGTAAAGTCAAAGTCTCCCTCGAGCAGGGCGCGTATGATATGAAATTTGCCCATGCCGCTGTATGCAAAGAAACGGGTGTAGCGGAATTCAGGGCAGATTTCATTAAACCGGGCGCTCTTTACATTCCATCCCCACTGGTTCATGCACCAGTTGCAGCGGGCATCTCCCCACGCCTGCTCGCGATAGTCTTCCAGGGTCCGTTCATAAACTTTTTTGGTAATTTTAGCTGACATAGACAGTCTCCGTTACATCTGGCTTCAGCCAGTGCTCTTTTTAATGAGGGTATCAATTATGTTTTTGAGCGTATCACTGCTGAACGCATCCCATTCTGCTGACATTTGGACAAGCTCAACCACTTTTTCAAGAGTTACTTCGGGAGCCAGCAGGGCAAATATCGGGCAGATACCGATAGTGTACGCAAGAGCCTGGCGCTGTACCCACCACTGGCCAGCGTCTTGTGCACCAAAATTGCTCACTTGAGCAAACAGGGGCTTTGGCGGCACCGCGCTGGAAAAGATGCCGGCAGCCTGGGGAAGGGCAACTTCAATAGGCCATGGTGACTGTCCATCGGGTTTCACATCGTTTCCCTCTGCCGCAAGTGCGTCTAACGCAGCCTCAGCAGCAGCAAGGTCTTTTATGCCTTTCTTCTCCAGAATCCGGGCTGCGGCTGCCGGCTGGAGCCCGGACTTAAAGCATTTTTCCATTGCCTGAGGAGCATCAATCCCCAACATATGAAACCGTGCAAGCCCCGCAAGGTCAGCGGTAAGGCATCCCGGGTCCGCTACGCCGTTCTGCGCCGTGGCACTTGGTGCCTCACGGTATTTAAGGAAAGTATAACACGGATAGGGACAGTTATAGCAGGCATTAATCCGATGCGTTGCGCTTTCAATCTTTTCTTTCAGTTTTGCATCAAGGCCAAGGGGCGCTATGAAATCTTTTAGCCCGGCTTTGCCTTTGATTGCACCGGACAGGATTTCGTTTTTAAGCTCAAGTGATTTCTGGAAAAACCCGTCGGCTACCTCCAGGGAGCCAAGCCCGCGCATGGCAATTGCCTTGAGATTCTTTGCTCCACATACGGCTGCCAGGCCAAGCGTGTCCGCGCTTCCCCAGTAGTTTTCAGAAAGCTGAGCTATGGGAACCTTGTTCTCTCCAGCCTTGCCGATAAGAATTGACTGGATCATGTCGTCGCCGTATACTTCGCGGATTTTGTCAACTGACTGCCAGACATCCTTGCCCCAGATATCTTCAGAATCGTTCAGATCGGAGAGGCCGTCATGGAGCCACAGCCTCATCGGTTTTGCTGCCTTACCAAGTATTACCACAAAGTCAAACCCGGCAAGCTTCAGCTCTACGCCGGTCTGCCAGGTGAGCGGCACATGGCCGATGCCGCCGGTGATAGGGCTTATGCCGGTCATGACGGCAAGGCAGGAGCACGGGAAAAAGGTTGCGGTAAAAAATCCGGTTCCCAGTATGAGCGGATCCCGATCCTTATATTTTTCATAGAGCTCCATATTCAGGGCAGCACCACCCAGCGCTTTTTCTACCAGCCCGGGACTCAGCTCTTCAGTTTCACACTCGCCGCTTTCAAGATCAGCGATAAGAATATTGCCGGTGTAATTATTCATCGTCTCCATGGGTAACCTCCTTTATTCCATGCTCAATACGCCATAGGGGCAGGCCCGGATGCACAGGGGACCAGCATCTTCTTCTGCACACTTGTCGCAGGCAACCCGCAGCAGAATCGGCTTGCTGCTGGCGCTGGCGCCTTCGATCTGCTCTCCCGGTTTAAGAACCCGCTCTCCTTCGGGTCTTCCCAGGAGAAGGCTCTTACCCCGTTTTACCATCAGCCCGTAGTAATTTTTCTTTTCTTCCCGATAGAACATGATGCTGGATCCAATCGGCGAAATGCTGCCGTCGTAATGGAAGTTACAGGCAAACTCACAAATGCGGCATCCGGTACACTTTAAGGGGTCCACTTTCAATTCCATCTCATATCTCCTTTGCAGCTAACATAAATTTACTGTGCCAAATGAATCATATTTCAAACAGTCA
>CAIYCZ010000331.1 GCA_903924805.1 uncultured delta proteobacterium
CGCCCTCTATTATGGTCGTACAAGCCCCGTCAACACTGGAAGAATAGAGAGAGTTGTTGAAGTCTATGGATACCAGGGGTTCTTCGCAGAACTGTAAAATGCCCTTCAACTCGCCTTCTGCGGCTTTCTTGAGCGCCCCGTTCACCTCTTCAACGGTTGTTTTCTTTTCCACTGTTGCGACCAGGTCAACAAGTGAAACATTGGGCGTGGGGGACGCGAATTGCCAGGCCGTCCATCTTGCCTTTCAGTTCCGGCAGTACCAGGGCAACAGCAGAGGCAGCGCCGGTAGTGGTTGGGATCATGCTCATGCAGGCTGCCCGTGCCCGCCGCAGGTCTGAATGCGGCAGGTCAAGGAGCCGCTGGTCGTTGGTGTATGAATGGATGGTGGTCATGAGACCCTTCTGGATCTTAAATTTTTCATGTAAAACTTTGGCAACAGGGGCTAAACAGTTGGTGGTACACGAAGCATTGGAAAGGACATCATGCTTCTTTGGATCGTAAGACTTTTCATTCACTCCCATGACTATGGTAATATCCGGGCCTTTCATGGGAGCGGTAACGATAACTTTTTTGGCACCTGCCTGGATGTGTTTACTCGCATCGTTTTTATCGCGCATGGCCCCGGTTCCCTCAACAACGATCTCAACTCCCAGGTCTTTCCAGGGAATCTCCAGGGGGTTCTTGGTAGAAAATACTTTAAGCGCTTTGCCATCAACGACTATTGCATCACCCCGTGCCTCCACAGTCCCTTTAAAAGGGCCGTGGACAGAATCATATTTAAACAGATGGGCTAATGTTTTTGCATCCGTCAAATCATTAATTGCCACAAATTCCATGTCCTTGCGGTCGCGGGCGAGCCGTAAAACACTCCGTCCAATCCTGCCAAACCCATTAATCCCTACTTTTACTGCCATAATACGTCCTCCTTCTTGTAACATTAAACATGTACCCTCGATTACCCAAAGAAGACCTCTGCAATCTCATACAGCTCCATATTCACATTTTTTCTGCCTCTGGTTATTTCTTCCAAAGAAACGGGAACTATTTGATTACCCTGCAATGAAGCCATTTTCCCGAATTCTTTACTCTGTATCATATCGACTGCTTTAACGCCGAACCGCGTTGCCAGCACCCGATCATAGGCTGTTGGCGTGCCACCCCTCTGGATATGCCCCAAAATAGTAACCCGTGTCTCAATATTTGTCAACTCTTCAAGCTTTTGCCCGACAAGATTTCCAATGCCGCCCAGCCGGATGTGCCCGAAATCATCGGTCTTTTCCTTTCCGTACTTAACATCCAGTCCCTTGGGTGCAAATCCCTCTGCCACCACTATGATGCTGAATGTCTTCCCGGAGCTCTGCCGTTTCTTTATAATTTCAGCAATTTCCTCAATACTCATGGGCTTCTCCGGGATGAGGATACAGTCTGCACCTCCGGCCAGCCCTGAAAAGGTTGCAATCCATCCGGTATGACGGCCCATTACCTCAATAACCATAATCCGGTGATGGGATTCAGCAGTGGTGTGAATCCGGTCAATGGCTTCGGTAGCTATATGCACCGCTGTATCAAACCCGAAGGTATAATCAGTGCCCTGTAAATCATTATCTATGGTCTTTGGAACACCCACAATGGGAAGCCCGTACTCTTTGAAAAGCCGGTGCGCAACCCCCAGCGTATCTTCTCCGCCCACTGCTATAATTGCATCAACACCAAACCGCTTGATATTGGCAAGGGTACGCTGGAGGTCTTCATTTGACTTAAACGGATTGGTGCGCGAGGTGCCGATGATAGTGCCGCCCCGGTGAAGGATGCCCGTTACTGAATAGTTTGTAAGGGGCTCTACATTCCCCCAGACAAGCCCCTTCCACCCTTCCCGGATTCCCAGAACCTCCAAAGCATATGTTGTTATGGACCTTTTGACCACTGCCCTGATGACTGCATTGAGTCCGGGACAATCCCCGCCGCCGGTTAAAATACCAATTTTTTTCATTTTAACTCACCCCATGTATTGAAATTTTGTTGAACCTATCTTAATGAATAAATACCCAGCGCTGAGAGATGTATGCCGTTACGGTAACATATAATTTTTTATTGGTTACTTTTTCCGGGGGATGGTGTATGAAGCATTAAGATAATTATTACTATCTACCGTATCATAGATTACACAATAATTAAAACCTTTACCTGATAAATCACTAAGAAATTAAACATACCTAAGGGAATTTTTCAATGAAAAAACTAATCTGCACAGGCACAATTTTTATAGCACTTATAAGCAGTTCACTCATCTCCTGCGCAGGAAAAACAAAAATGTTGTTTTTGACATTAACTTTTAAATTATATATCCCTTCTTGGTACATTGTACCAACGCTTCCCGCATATCGTTAACCCTGAAGCCGTGCTGGAACGGGTCCATCATGCAGAGAACTACCGACAGTTTCATTGAGCTTGTAAAACTTATCCAGACCCTCAGGGGTCCTGACGGCTGTCCGTGGGACCGCAGGCAGACACCGGATGATGTTAAATCGTATCTTGTGGAAGAGCTCTATGAAGTGCTTGAGGCAATTGACCGCGGCAAAAAAGAGCTGCTCCAGGAGGAAGTCGGCGATCTGCTCTTTATGATCCTGTTTTTGACAAACCTCTATGAAGAAAAAAACACCTTCACGTTAAGGGAAGCTCTTGACGGGATCATCAGGAAGATGATTCACCGCCATCCCCATGTATTTGGCACTACCGGGGCTGCAACAGTTGATGAAATAAAACAGAACTGGCAGGCGCTCAAAGAAAAAGAAGGGAAGCCGCCGAAAAAATCCCTGCTTGACGGCATCCCCGCTCATCTTCCTTCCCTGTATCAGGCGTTCCGCCTCACCCTCAAGGCGGCAAAGGTCGGCTTTGACTGGGAAAACCCGGAGCAGGTATTTGCAAAAGTAAGAGAAGAGATAGAGGAGCTTGGAAAAGAAATACGCGAAGGGGACCGGAATAAAAGGGAACAGGAGATTGGCGATCTCCTGTTCAGTATTGTCAATTTGAGCCGGCACCTTGGTATTGAGCCTGAGCAGGCTCTGCGCACGTGCAATGATAAATTCATGAAACGCTTTGCCTTTATTGAACAGGCTTTGCAAAAGCAGGGTAAATCCACCAGAGAGGCAACGCTGCAGGAAATGGATGCCCTGTGGGAAGAGGCAAAACTGACGGAGAACATTTAATAATTATTTTACTTAAAAATCTCTGTCTTATGGTAATTTGTAGTTCATTCTGGGAAGACAAATAAAAACTAAAGGAGGATAAGATGAAGTGGGATGAAGCTGCCGAAACGGCGCAGGAACTTATTCCTATTCCCCCCATCATGGCGCCGTTTGCCCGGCTCCAGTCAGAAAAGATCGCCCGGCACAAGGGACTTGACCGGGTAACCGCAGGAGTTGTTGGAGAAACCGTCAAAGTTTACCGCGAGTTCATGGGGAAAGAAAAGTTTGAGGAGCTGAAAGCCTTTCTTGAGGGCAGAGGCCCTGCCCCGGCTATGGAAGAAGAACTCTTTTTCTCTGATGAAAACGCGCTCTATCATATTGATGTATGCTACACCAAATATGGAGAAAATACTCAGGAAGTAAGAAATATTCTTAAAGATATGCTGCAGTCAGTAAAGACCGTATGTGAAGAGGAGCGCCTCACAGAAATCATGGCAGACCTTGCGCCGGTGGCACTGCATGGAGCAAGCCGCTTCAGTGTGGGAATGACCGGCTGCCCTAATTGCTGCGTCAGCCCCTACCTGAAAGATTTTGGCATCATCCTTCAGCACCGGGTGGATATCACTGATGCAGAATGCACGCAGTGCGGTGAATGTCTGAAAATGTGCTTTGATACGGCACTACGGCTCACCGCTAATGGGCCGGTTATTGACCGGGACAAATGTGTCATGTGCGAGCTCTGCGCCAGGGACTGTCCCACGGGGAAACTGGTTGCCGGCAAGAGAGGTTTCCTTGTCATTGCAGGAGGAAGCGGGGCACGTAATGCAAAGCTTGCTGCTCCTGTTGAACGATTCACCACGAAAGACCGGGTGCTTACCATCCTGAGAAATGCTATCGGTAAACTGCGTAAAGCTCAAACTGGTGACACCTTGAAAAAAATCATAGACCGGGAGGGCGCAAAAGCGCTTCGATAATGAGGTAATGTCAAAAGTTTTATGAAAAACAGGAGAAAACATGAAACCACAGAGACCACTGAGAGATACTCTGTGTTCTAAAAAAAATTATAATGCATGGTACTGCACTATAACGGTGGCACAGTAGAAATGTGCTTTTATACAACAGGAAGATGCTAAATTAAAAAATCTCATCCCCAGCCAAAATTGGAACAAGAAAGGATGAAATATAAGATAGAACAACTAAGAAAACAGAGCACACAGAGGGAAATGAATAAAATATTGCTGATAGCTGACAGCTTTTATTTCTCTGTGTCCTCTGTGGTTAGTTTATGACAATACGATAATGACAAAAGGGAGGGCTCATGAAAAAAGCAGAAGTTACTATAACGTTTGATTTGGAGAATAAAAGAGACAAAAGAATTTATAAGGGGATGATGAATTTACCCAAACATTTCGGAGGCACCATCTCTGAAGCGTTCATGTTTTTCTTCGACAGCGTAATTGTTTCCCTCGGCGAATGTGAAGAAAGAAAACAACAGTGTGAAAAACTCCTCGTTCAGATTGCGGACGTCTCAGTGGGCAAAAAGGAAGGCCATGCCTGAAGTTGCTGCCGGTCTATCCGGTTTAATACAACCCAATACGCAATCCTGCCACTTTATTATTAAAACTGAAGGTAGGATATCCTGCTGGGGTGTAATAATAAATGCCTCTACGCCACTCAAATTAGCAGCCTTTGAAAATAAAATCTTTTGAATTCAATTTAAGAGAGCTTGCCGGGTCAATGGGCGACTTCGGCACGCTGTTCCCGCTGGCAATCGGCTACATCGTCGTCTGCGGCTTAAATCCTGCAGGATTTTTGGTAATGATGGGGTGCGCCAATATTGCCACCGGCCTTATCTACCGGCTCCCCATGCCCATTGAGCCCATGAAGGTGCTTGCAGTTGTTGCCATTGCGCAGCACTGGTCTCCCTCCATGGTCTACGCTTCAGGCTTTGCCATGGGCATCATCTGGCTGCTGTTTGCCGTAACCGGCGTTATGAAATTGATTGCACGGATTACCCCACTATCTGTTATCCGGGGAATTCAGGCAGCGCTCGGCGTACTGCTGGCAGTAGAGGCGTTTAAAATGCTTACCAGCGGATGGGCGCTTGGCATTATTGCGATTGCTATTGTGCTGGTGCTGCGGGATAACCGCTATGCCCCTGCAGCCATAGTGCTGATGGCGCTTGGCATTGCCATCATGTTTTTCAAAGGCCAGCTTCTGCGCATAGCCCCCCCGGGATTCAGCATACCGCCACGTACCGGTTTTAGCCTGCAAGAAGTCTGGCAAAGCCTGCTGCTGGCAGGATTTGCCCAGATTCCGCTCACGGCAACCAATGCAGTAATTGCCACAGCCTCACTGATAAAAACCTACTGGCCTGAAAAACCGGTTAGCGAAACAAAACTTTCACTGAATTTGGGCATAATTAACCTGGTTTTGCCGTTCTTTGGCGGGATGCCCCTGTGCCATGGGGCAGGAGGGCTTGCCGGGCAGTACTACTTTGGTGCGCGAACCGGCGGAACAAATATTATCGAAGGAATAATAGAAATCTTTCTGGGGCTGTTTCTTGCCCTGTCAATCGCTGATCTGTTTTCAGTCTTTCCGCTGGCCATTATCGGGGCAATGATGCTGCTGGTAGGAATAGAGCTCACTAAATTCACGCGGGATGTGAGCTTGAACAAAGACGTCATTCCTTTAAGCATAACCCTTATAATATCACTATTAACAAATATGGCGTTTGGCTTTGTGGCAGGTGTTATTATCCACTATGTGCTGCAATTCTTTTTAGAAGGAAAGGCTTAATTAAATCCCTCCTGACCTCCCTTTAGAAAAGGGACTAAGGGGGACCTCATGCAGGGCAGTACATGACTTCCAAAATCAGCGCGGGACTGTTAATGTATCGTTTTAAAGATGGACAACTCGAGGTGTTTCTCGCGCATCCCGGTGGTCCGTTCTTTAGAAATAAAGATAATGGGTACTGGTCTATTCCAAAGGGCGAAATAGACCCCCATGAGAATGATCTGGATGCAGCAATCCGTGAATTCACCGAGGAAACAGGGATTGTCCCTCATGGCCCGTTTATTCCCTTAAACACGGTAAAACAAAAAAGTGGCAAAATAGTACATGCTTGGGCGTTTGCCGGAAATTGGGATGAAACCACCTCAATTCACAGCAATAGCTTTGAAATGGAGTGGCCGCCTCATTCCGGAATAAAGAAGCAGTTTCCTGAAATTGATCGCGCAGCATTTTTTTCCACACCTCAGGCGCTTGAAAAAATAAATCCTGCCCAGCAGGAATTCATACGCCGACTGGAACAGTATGTAAAACAGTGATACAAATTGAAGGGGGACATCGATGACCTACGACAAGGTAACCGGTATCAGCAGAATTTGTTTCTCGAACACTCTACCCCGATTTCGCGCAGCATCACGGATTCCACAAATACATGAAGCGCACGGGCAGGTACCCGGTAAATTCTCCTCCGCCGATATTGAAAAGCTGAATGTTCGCCTGCGAATAGATATTATTTTTGTACGCCGCAGGGCGGTAGTAGGTAATCACGCGTGCCTCTTCCAGGCCGGTTTGCTTCTTCACCATGTCAATGGTATCATCAAGATAGCCTATGCCGTCAATAAGCCTGGCGTCGAGCGCCTGCCGGGCGGTAAAAACCCTTCCGTCAGCAAGACGCTTCAGTTCATCTTTTGAAATATTTTTTCTACCCTCTTCAATGACCGCAAGAAACTTCTGATACAGTGAATCAATAATATCCTGCACAATTTTTCGCTCCTCGGGAGTTGAACCCCGGAACGGGGAAAGAATATCTTTTTTGTCTCCCGATTTTATGGATTCTTCCTGAACACCGACTTTATCCATGAGCCCCTTGATGTTGAACTTAATGACTATAACGCCAATGCTGCCGGTAATAGTTGTTGGATGAGCGGTGATGCTGTCAGCAGCGGTTGCTATATAATAGCCGCCTGACGCAGCAATATTCATAAATGAGGCAGCCACATAGATATTATTTTTTTTCTTAAACCGCATGATTTCCTGGTGGATGATGTCGCACGCGGTTACCGTTCCGCCAGGGCTGTCAATGCGCAGCAGCAGGGCTTTTATTCGTTTGTCCCGTGATGCTTTCTCAAGCTCTTCTTTAATCCGGGCTACCGGGTTTATTTCAGTGGAAAACCCTGAGAACGATTTCTTGTTTTCTTCTGTTATGACGCCCGAGACGTCTATGAGGAGGATTTTATTCTTGCCCGTGCCGGTCAGAGTTTTTTCCTCAAAAGGCTCTACATACCCGGTGAGCGGCAAATTAACAAATGCACAGCCGCTGCAGAACAGAAATACGGC
>CAIYCZ010000332.1 GCA_903924805.1 uncultured delta proteobacterium
CGGCAGTTTTTACAATGTACAAACCAAAACCAGATTCAGGCAGCAGGGCGCATTAAAAGCGTTTGCCCCTGCCTATGCCATTCAGATTACCCCGCGTCTCTCGGTCGGCATCACCTTAAATTTCTGGACCAATCATCTTGGCTATAATAACGGCTGGGACCAGGAGCGGAAAACTACCGGCACGGCATTTATCCATACCATGAGGGGTAACCTCATCAAGTACACGATGGAAGAGTTCTACAGGGAAAAGAATGAAAACTTTGAGGCATTTAATACGAACCTGGGGTTCCTCTGGCATGTGAGCCGGATTGTTACCATAGGTGGCGTTTTGAAAACCCCCTATACTGCAGACGTTGACCGGAAGACCTATGCGGTATCGCAGACATTCCCTCCCGGCAGTGGGCTCCCGCCCCCGGTTCCCTACCGGAAAAATGAAAATATTGATATACGGTTTCCCATGTCCTATGGGCTGGGAGTGGCGTTCCGGCTGTCTGATGCCTTTACCGTTGATCTTGATGTGTACCGTACGGAGTGGTCAAAGTTTTATGCAAAATCAGGTAATGGCAAAAAAACCAATATTGCCGGCGACCCCTGGAAAGAATCTCATCCCCATGACACTACCCAGGTGCGGCTCGGCGGTGAATATTTGTTTATTACGGAAAAGACCCTCATCCCTGCACGCTTCGGCCTTTTTTACGACCCTGAGCCCGCAGCCGGGCATCCGAAGGATTATTACGGGGTAAGTGTTGGGACCGGGGTGATGCTGGGCAGGGTGGTGCTTGACTGCTGCTATATCTACCGGTGGGCACGGGATGTTAAGGCTGAAATTCCTGATACCAAGAAAGATGATGCCCAGCATAATTTCCTCATGTCCATGATTATTCATTTTTAAGAAGTCTATTATGAAGAAACGCACAAAGACTTTATATGCCGTGCTTGCTGCCCTGATCCTCTGTGCAGGCCTGGGAGGCGGGTGCAATACCCCGCCGGATAAAAAATACCTGAAGGACGGGAAACAGTTCGGAGTTGTTAAGGGGCTGTTCAGGGAGCGATGGTGGAATTTTTATGAACGGGGTGTTTCCTATCTGCAGGGAGGCTTCTCCCAGGAGGCAATTGCTGACCTTAAAGAAGCGCTGAGCCAGCGGGACAGGGACCAGCGCAGGGCGCGGACCTACGGCATGCACTTTGTCGACTACTTCCCCCACCGCGAGCTGGGGGCAGCCTATTATCACAGTGGCAACTATGAGGAAGCCCTGAAAGAGCTTGAGCTGTCCCTTTCCATGGTTGAGTCGGGCAGGGCAAAATACTACATGAATGAAGTGCGCAGGGCTCTGCTCAAAACATCTCAGAAGGATAGCGCGCCGCCAAACATCAATCTCAGCGCCGGCGCAGGGGTTACCAACAGGTTCAAGCTAAAAGTAGAGGGAATAGTTGAAGACGATTCCTATGCCCATAAAATTGCAATAAATGATGATCCGCTGTTTATAGAGCTTGCTGAGAAAAAGCTCCCGTTCTCAAAGGAAATAAAACTGAACAAGGGAGTGAATGAAATAAAGATCAAAACAAGCGACCTGCTGGGCAAGGTTTCTGAAAAAACCGTAGAGGTCATTGGCGATTTTGAAGGGCCGCTGCTCAATATTGACAATGTGGTTGACGGGCAGGAGGTAACTGAAGACCGTGTTGTATTAAAGGGCACCGTTGCAGACGACTCGGGCATTACCACCCTTAAAATTAATGATACGGTCATTACCTATAAGAAAGAGCGGGAAGCAGCGTTTACCCAGACTCTCCATCTCACCCAGGGTGCAAACAAAATAACCCTTACGGCAACCGATGTTGCAGGGAACACCACCAGTGGAGAATTGCAGCTCCTCCGTGTCAGCCGGCTCTCCCGCGGGAAAATACTGTTTAAAGATTCTCCGCTACATCCTGCAGGGACCCGACAGCCGATCCGCCTTGCCCTGTATGGTGATGGCCTGCTTGACACCGGTGAGCACCGCCTGTTTGCTGCTGCAACGCCGGAACAGCCCGGCTCTGATTTCAAACTCACGCTGAAAGAGCTCGCCGATAAACAGACGGTCTTCTATGAAACCATGTATATAGACGGCAGCGTGACCGGCGCAGATGATATCACCGCGGTGAAAATTAACGGCTCACCGCTCACGATTAGGCCCGGCAAGACCATCTATTTCAACCAGCTCATCGAGCTGAAGCAGGGGGACAACAAGCTCACCCTTGATGTCCAGGACAAAAAGGGGGCTACGGCAGCAAAAACCGTCACTATCACCTACCAGGCTCCTGCAGTGAAGCAGATAGGCTCACGGATGAGCGTTGCCATACTGCCGTTCGAGGTGAAAGGGGAGGCAAGCCCTGCCAGCAATACCATCTATGACAGCCTGGTCTCTGCATTTTTAAATCAGGAGCGTTTCAATATTGTAAGCCGTGGCGCTGAACTTGAAGCAGCCCTCAGGGAGCTTAAGCTCAGCAGCACAGACCTTGCGGATAAAACCAAGGCGCTGCAGGTGGGGAAGATGATTGCCGCAGAAAGCATCCTCATGGGCACCATCAATGAGACAAAGAACTCTATAGAAATCTATGCGCGCCTCATCAATACCGAGACGTCCGGCCTGATGGAAACCAGGGATGTCTATGGCGAGGACAAGGGCCTTGCCCAGGTTCAGTTTATTGTGAATGGGCTTGCCTTGAAGTTCAAGCACAGTTTCCCGCTCGTAGAAGGTATTGTCATAAAGGCAGCAGGCAAGGATATTTACGCTGACTTCGGCATTGCAAGCCGTATTAAAAAAGATATGAAGTTTATTATCTTCAGGGAGGGAGAAGTCATCGTCCACCCGGTCACCGGGAAAAAGCTGGGCAGCGAGACCAAAGAGCTTGGCCAGGCCCGGGTGATCAACATACTTGAGGATATGACCATAGGAAAACTGGTGGCAGAGGTTACCGAAGGACAGCAGATCCAGATCAAGGACCGGATTATAACCAAATAACCATCAATTCAAAATACCGGTAGTAGCTAAAGCCCTTTTCTTCCTTACGTGGACAGAGAGGGGCTTTTCTTGTATGGCGCGGTGCAGATTGCCGCGTCGCCCCAATTCAATAAACCCGCGCCAGTATCCCTTACCGAAGGTTTTGCTGCAGGCACGGGCAACCCCTCCCAGAGCGTCAGGCGGTCTGCACGCTGCAGCAAAAATATTGCAACCCGGTACGGTATGGTATATCTTGAGGGTACCAGCGTACCGGTGATGAACAGGCACATAAAGAAGCAGCCATGGATATAACCAGAACAATTGAAGAGATGAAAAAAGAGCCGGGCTTTGCAGAGCAGGTGGGAATGATTCTTGTGCATAATGGTATTGTGCGCGCCTGGTCAAGAAAAGACAGAAGCGCGGTGGCAACCATCGATGTTTCGGCAAACAATGATAAAATCAGAGCGCTTGCAGATGAGTACTCAAAAAAACCTGGAATCTACAAAATAATCATCGAGGCCCAATCAGGCAGATTGAAACCCGGGGAGGACCTGCTCTTTATCGTGGTGGCAGGAGACATCAGGGAAAACGTAAAGCCGGTTTTGTCTGAACTCCTTGACCGGGTGAAATCCGAGGCGGTTTACAAAACAGAATATCCTGCGTGATGAACATAACAAACGACATAACCAGGCTGTTCACCATCACCTACCCGGTGATGCAGGCTGGCATGGTCTGGGCTGCCGGGTGGCGGCTTGCTTCTGCGGTTGCAAACTGCGGCGGCCTGGGGCTCATTGGCTCAGGCTCAATGAAGCCGGAGCTGCTGAGAGAGCACATCCGGAAATGCCGTGCGGCAACCGATAAATCCTTCGGCGTCAACATTCCCCTGCTCAGGGAAGATGCCCAGGATCTGGTGCGCGTGACCATGGAAGAACAGGTTAAAATCGTTTTTTCATCTGCCGGAAGTCCTGAAAAATTTATTGATACATTAAAGAAGCACGGCTGCACAGCAGTGCATGTGGTTTCTTCGGTCAGACAGGCAGAGAAAGCAGAGCGTGCCGGCTGTGATGCCCTGGTTGGTGAAGGGGTTGAGGCAGGGGGGCACAACGGAAGCGATGAGATCACTACCCTGTGCCTGATCCCGCAGCTTGCAGATGCCGTACGTATTCCGGTCATCGCTGCCGGCGGCATAGCTGACGGCCGGCAGATTGCCGCAGCACTGTGCCTTGGCGCCCGGGGCGTGCAGATAGGCACACGGTTTGCGGCAACGGTGGAATCCTCTGCACATGAATGCTATAAGCAGATGGTGGTCAGCGCTCAAGACCGCGGGACCATTCTTGCCTTCAGAAAAATCGGGCTGGTGCGGATGATGAAAAACGATTTTGCTGGGCGCGCGCTCAAAGCCGAGGCAGAAGGCTGGGATGAAGACCGACTGCAGGAGCTGCTGGGCAGAAAACGGGAACGGGCAGGAATCTTCGAAGGCGATGAGACAGAAGGTGAAATGGAAGCAGGCCAGAGCTCAGGGCTGGTGAGAGAGATACTCACCGTGGAGGATGTTTTTAAAAAGCTTATTGCTGAATATAATGCCAGTATTTCTTTTATGACAGGAGATGGTTAATCACCCTGCATAAATCCCTTTTTTACTAAAGTGGGAAATTATAGTCCTCCCTTTATAAAGGGGGGTCAGGAGGGATTTATACATCAGGGCAGTCAGAGGGAATTTTCAAAAATATTTTACAGACTCATACAAAAAATGAAGGAGGTACGTATGAAAAAAATAAAAACGGTGCTACTTGCTTTGATGCTGCTTGTGGTAAGCAGCGCGGCTGTTCATTCCGGTGAATTAAAACGGGAATACTACCCGAACGGGACATTAAGATCAGAATGGTACGAAGAAAACGGAAAAACAGAGGGCATTAAAAAGTGGTACTACGGGGACGGCACATTAAGCAAAGAAGAAAATTACGTAGACGGCAAACAGGAAGGACGGGCGAGGGATTATACCCCGAAGGGTCAGTTGAGTTTTGAAGGCAACTTTAAAAATGGCAAAAAAGAAGGCGCAATTAAAACCTATTATGAAAACGGACAGGTATATCTGGAAGAAAA
The DNA here is from genome assembly GCA_903924805.1 of uncultured delta proteobacterium. GTDB lineage: Bacteria > Desulfobacterota > WTBG01 > CAIYCZ01 > CAIYCZ01 > CAIYCZ01. Next base: position 5,085 of record CAIYCZ010000332.1, read on the forward strand.
CTATAAGGAAGGCAAGCTTGATGGAGCAGTAAAAAAATATTTCCCCAACGGCAGGCTGCAATATATAAATGAATACAGGAAAGGCAAGAAGATTACCACAAAAGCCTATGACAAAAAGGGCAAGCTGGTATTTAGCCAGGATTACAAAAATATTGAGTCATCAGAACAATAATAAGAAGCCAATGGGCAACAGACCGTGTCGGTTTTTGAGCCGGTGACTGTGTGTTACCTTTTTGCTGCTGTGCTGCAGCTGTGGAAATCGCCCTCATGCTGTTCCCGCGGAATACCGTAGGATGTATTGAACTTACCCTAAAGCAATAGACACCATAAGAGTTAGCTAACCCTCCTTTTTTATGCTAAACGATTATTTCGTTTTCATCTTACTATTTATCAGATAAAGTCATAACTCTTTTCAGAGCTCCTTTACACGTTAACCTGTGCACCTTTAACCTTTTGTCGTAGCAACCCATGTCCTTCAAGCTCACATCTGAATATTCCCCCCAGGGCGATCAGCCGCAGGCTATAGAAAAACTGAGCGACGGAGTTCTCAAGAACAAGAAGCAGCAGGTGCTCATGGGAGTAACCGGTTCGGGCAAGACCTTCACCATGGCTAATGTAATTCAGAATGTACAGAAACCAACCCTGGTTATCGCCCCGAACAAGACACTCGCTGCCCAGCTCTACGGAGAGTTTAAAGAACTTTTCCCCGATAACGCGGTGGAATATTTTGTCAGCTACTATGATTACTACCAGCCGGAAGCCTACCTCCCCCAGACCGACACCTATATTGAAAAGGACTCATCCATCAATGATGAAATAGACCGCATGCGGCACGCGAGCACTTCATCTCTTTTGCAGCGAAGGGATGTCATTGTGGTGGCAAGCGTTTCCTGCATTTATGCGCTTGGCTCACCGCAGGAATATCAGGAGATGCTGGTGCTGGTAAAAGATCGGGCACATATCGCCCGTGATGAGATTCTTGCCCGGCTGGTGGGAATTCAATATGAGCGAAACGACTATGATTTTCACCGCGGCACCTTCCGGGTGCGGGGTGATATTGTAGAAATTTTCCCGGCCTATGAAGGGGACCGGGCGATCAGGCTTGAATTTTTCGGCGATACGGTGGAGTCCATAAGCGAGGTTGACCCCATTCGCGGGATAGTTCTGCGGCCACTCAAGCACATCCACATCTACCCCAACAGCCACTATGTCACCACCCGCGACAACGTGAAGCGCGCTATACAAAATATCCGGAAAGAGCTGGAAGAGCGCATCAGGTTTTTTAAATCACAAGATAAACTGCTGGAAGCCCAGCGCATAAAGGAGCGCACGCTTTTTGACCTGGAGATGATGGAGGAGATGGGCTACTGCAGCGGCATAGAAAACTACTCCCGTCATCTGGACAGACGGCAGCCGGGGGAGCCTCCGTATGTGCTGCTTAACTATTTCCCCGAGGATTTTCTGGTCTTCATAGATGAGAGCCACATAACCATTCCGCAATTGAATGGCATGTATCACGGGGACCGCTCGCGCAAGGGAACCCTTGTCGAATTTGGCTTTCGCCTCCCGTCAGCACTTGACAACCGTCCGCTCACCTTTGAAGAATTTGGACAGCGGGTAAACCAAGTAATTTTTGTATCAGCTACCCCTGCCGCGTATGAGCTCACAGCATGCCGGGGAAAAGTTGTGGAACAGATTATCCGCCCCACCGGGCTCATGGACCCGCCCGTAGAGGTGCGGCCGGTGGCAGGCCAGGTAGATGACCTGTATGGTGAGATACGCAAGCAGGTTGAAGCACAGGAGAGAACCCTCGTCGGCACCCTCACTAAACGGATGGCAGAAGACCTGACCGAATATTATGCTGACCTTGGCATCAGGGTGCGCTATCTCCATTCGGAAATTGATACCCTGGAGCGGGTTACCATACTGCGCGACCTGCGGCTGGGGAAATTTGACGTGCTCATCGGTATCAATCTGCTGCGCGAGGGGCTTGATTTGCCGGAGGTGTCGCTGGTGGCAGTTCTTGATGCGGATAAGGAGGGGTTTCTGCGGTCTGAGCGCTCGCTTATCCAGATCTGCGGCAGGACCGCGCGCAATGTGCGGGGGCGGATTATTCTTTACGGAGATGTGACAACCAGAAGCATGGAAGCAACCATCCGCGAGACCCTGCGCAGGAGAAAAATTCAGGAGGAGTTTAACCGGGAGCACAACATCACACCTGAATCAATCCGCAAGGCCATAACCGACATCATGAACACCGTGTATGAGAAAGATTATGTAACCGTACCTCTTGTTGCCGAGCCGGAATTCTCCTACATCACAAAAAGGGACGTCCCGAAAGCACTAAAGAAGCTCAAAAAAGAAATGCTCGACGCGGCAAAACGGCTTGAGTTTGAAAGAGCTGCCGAGATCCGCGATCAGATAATCCGCATTGAGCAGACCGAGCTTAAATACTCTTGACAACTCAACCCAAATCTCATATTTTCAATGTAAAGTTCAGGAGTTTGGGAGTGCAGGAGGTTAAGAGTTAAAGAGGTTTGATTTGAAAAGAACTCTATAACTCCACAACTCACCAACTCTATAACTGTTTGATTGCCGGCGTGGCGGAACTGGCAGACGCAGGGGACTCAAAATCCCCCGGGCCTTGCGCCCTTGGGAGTTCGACCCTCCCCGCCGGCACCACTTATCAAGCGGGTTTGCGCTTCATTGAGCTGCAAGCCTTTTTTATTGCCCGGTTCATTTTTCTGTTTTGTCCCTGTTTTAAATTCCCCCTATCATTCCCCTCTTGTAGGGGTTTTGGGTACAACCAGCGGCACGGCTTTAAAAAAAGTTGTGGTGTGCTATGATGTCTGCTATAAGGCTGTTATGTCAACCAC
>CAIYCZ010000333.1 GCA_903924805.1 uncultured delta proteobacterium
CCCATACGAGATCTGACCGTTGCGTTTATGGGGATGCCGTTTCAGTATCATTTTGCCAGTACCAATCTGGCATATTCTCTTTATGCCCTGTGCCTAATAGGAGTGTTTTGCTACTCCATCGTGCGGATTGTGCTATGTAACCCCCCCCGTCAGCAGAACCTACGGTCTTATGGCAATTCTGCCCGTCATTATCGGCGGAATCCATGACTTTGCCATCAGCCATGATATTATCAGAAATATCATGATCAGCGAGTATCTGATCCTCGGGCTTCTTACGTCAGTTTTTGTTCTCTTCCTCCGGGAGGAACAGCAGAATTATATAATCCTGCAAAAACTGACTCTGGGGCTGGAAGATGAGATACTAAACCGCACCAAAGAATTGAATGCGGCTAATGAACAGCTTAAACAGGAAATTGCCGAACGCAAAAAAGCCGAGGAAGAGCTTTCCCGGAGTAAAAATGATTTGCGCTCTATTCTTGATTGTATCAATTCCGGGTTCATGCTTATCGACCCTGAAATACACCGGATTGTTGATGTCAATACCTATGCGCTCGACATGATTGGCGCCACCCGGGATCAGCTCATCAACCGGGTCTGTCATCAATTTGTCTGCCCTGCGGAAACCGGTAAATGTCCTATTACCGATCTTGGCCAGACGGTAAACACATCAGAGCGCATATTAATTAATGCCCAGGGAGCCCGCATTCCCATCCTGAAAAGCGTCACACAAGTGGAGCTTCAAAATCGAACCTTTCTCATTGAAAGCTTTATTGACATCACCGAGCGCAAGGCAGCAGATGAGCGGTTGAGAGAAGCAAAAGAACAGCTGGAAAAATACCTGGAAAACTCCATAGACCCTATTATTGCGGGTGACAGTGTCGGGTGTATTGTCAAACCGAATAAGGCGTTTCTTGAGATGACCGGCTATGCAGAAGAAGAGATTATTGGTAACCATATTTACAACCTGTCTGTTGTCGAGCCGGGAACCTACGAATCAACCGCCGGCGAAGTGGTTACGATACCGGAAGATTATCACACGAAAAGCTATGCCAGCATCACCCGGCTTCTTGAAGAAGGGAAAGTATCCAACTGGGAATCCTATTATATACACAAATCCGGGAAGATTATACCAATCACACAGAATGCTACATTGATATATAACGATCGCGGCGAAGTAGCCGGTTCATTCAGTATAATACGAGACTTAACCGGGCAGAAGAAGGCAGAAAAAGCATTACGGATAAGCGAAGCACGCTTCCGGGCAATTGCCGAGTCATCGCTCGATGCGATTATAACCGCCGACACCGAGAGCAGAATAACCTTCTGCAATCCGGCTGCAGAAAAGATGTTTGGCTATAGCAAAGAAGAGCTTATCGGGCAGCCGGGAAGCATGCTGGTTGCTGAGCGTTTCAGCGATCAGGACAGGACCGCCTATCAGCATATTTTGCAAAAAAACATGCCTCAGCTGACAGGTAAACCCATAGAAATCTGTGGTCTGAAAAAACACCGGAAGGAATTCCCGGTTGAAATTTCAGTAACAACCCATAAAATTGATGACAATCTGTATTTTACCTCTACCATTCATGATCTTACCGAGCGCAAAAAAATGGAAGAGCAGCTCCGGCAGGCCCAAAAGATGGAGGCAATCGGCACTCTTGCCGGTGGTGTGGCCCATGATCTGAATAATATCTTGAGTGCAATGATTTCATATCCTGAACTTTTGTTGTTAAATCTGCCTGAAGACAGCTCGTTACGAAAGCCGCTTCTGTCAATAAAGGAATCAGGAGAAAAAGCAGCAGCCATTGTAAATGATATGTTAACCCTGGCACGGCGGGGAGTACATATAGCAGAGGTTGCAAATTTGAATGTTATTCTAACTGACTACGTTAACACTTCGCACTATGAGAAACTGAAATACTTTCATTCCAAAGTCGAATTTGAAATAAACCTTGCCCCGGACTTACTAAATACTATGGGCTCACCAGTGCATCTTTCAAAGACGGTCATGAACTTGATTTCTAACGCAGCAGAGGCAATGCCTGAAGGAGGGAAAATTATTGTATCCACCGAAAACCAGTATCTTGACAGGCCGATAAAAGGTTATGAAAAGATTCAAGAAGGTGAATATGTTGTGCTTACGGTAAAAGATAGCGGCATTGGTATTGCACAAGATGACCTGTCAAGGATATTTGAGCCATTCTATACTAAGAAAGAGATGGGCAGGAGCGGAACCGGATTAGGCCTGTCTGTAGTATGGGGAACAGTACAGGACCATAATGGGTACATTGAAGTTAACAGTACACCCGGGAAGGGGACAACCTTTAAACTTTATTTTCCTGCAACCAGGAAGCAGCTAGAGGTCCAAAAGGAATTTATACCGATAGAAAATTATTCAGGGAATGGAGAGACTGTTTTAGTTGTAGATGACATAGAGTCACAGCGAGAAATCGTTTCAAGTATTCTAACAAAGCTTAATTACCAGGTGGAAACAGTTTCAAGCGGTGAGGATGCTATAGAGTATTTAAAATCAAAGTCAGCGGATTTAATAATTTTGGATATGATAATGGAGCCTGGCATTGATGGTCTTGAGACATACAGAAGAATCCTGGAAATACGGCCAGGCCAGAAAGCCATAATAGCAAGCGGGTTTTCTGCAACAGACTGGGTTAAAGAAGCGCAGAGGTTAGGTGCAGGGTCATATATAAAGAAACCCTATATGTTAGAAAAAATCGGGATGGCAGTTAAAACTGAACTGGCAAAATAGATTCTTCAGTGCCCCCGTACTATCTGGCTCACCCATTCTTCTTAGAGAAGACTAAAATTATTTTTGTGGTTTTTTCTTTGCCCCGCGCACCGGCGGTTCCTTCTCAGAGAGGGCAAGCAGGAGTCCTGCGCTCAAGAATGTGGTCACCAGGCTGCTCCCGCCATGACTGATGAAGGGGAGGGTAATGCCGGTAAGCGGCAGGGCTTTCGTGACACCGCCGATATTGAGCAGGGTCTGCAGGGCAAGCGCGGTGACGATGCCGGTTGCCAGCAGCCTTCCGAACGGCGTCCGTATCCCTGCTGCCACATGGTATCCGCGGTAAAACAGCACCAGATAAAATACCAGCACGATGCCGCATCCCGCAAAACCAAGCTCCTCGCCGATAACAGCATAGATGAAATCAGAGGAGGCAATGGGAATACACTGGGGTGAACCTTCGCCCAGCCCCACGCCCCATAACCCGCCGGAGTACAGGGCCGAGAGTGACTGCAGCACCTGCCAGCTTTTCCCGGTTGGGTCCTGAAACGGGTCAAGCCATACCAGAAAACGTGCCTGGCTGTGAAGAGAGAACGTAAACATAACCGCAAGCAGCGCTCCCGCACACAGCACGCCCAGCACCACGTATGAAACACGCCCGGTAGCTGCAAACAGCAGTATAATCAGGACCACGTTCATGAGGACAAGCATTCCCAGGTCGCGCTGCAGCACCAGCAGCCCCATGGGTATGCACCAGAGGATAAACAGAGGGATGAGGACATGTGCAGGAGGGGCGGGCAGGCCGCCGGCTGTCTGCTCCAGATCCCGGCGCCGGCGCGCGAGAAAGCCGGACAGAAAAATTATCAGCAGTATTTTAATGAGGTCTGAGGGGTTATAGTTTCCCGGTAAAAATACTGCGCCCCGATAATAGCGCCCCCAGACAAGTATTGCTGCCAGGAGCGCTGCTGAAGCAAGGGCACAGGGTATGGCCAGCGGCCTGAATATCCGGTACCGGCCGTTTCTGAACAGGAGCACAACAATGAGCATGAGAGCCATGCCGGCAGGGAATGCAAAACTGGATAATTTTTCTGCAGTACTTACAGCAAAGCTCCCTATGCGGAACTGGGCGAGCATCCCGAACCCGGCAAGGAAAAAAACGGCGGCAAGCAGCAGCGGATCTCCGCGGAACCTGATAAGCACCAGCACAACGTGCATACCGGCCATGGCAGCCAGATAAACCGCAAGCGGCATAAGTTCTCTCCAGTCAGGGGATGGCCTGCCGGCTTTTGCCATTAGTGCCATGAGATATCCTGCGGTTATTGCCAGAAACGACCATGCAAACAGCACGCGCTCGGGGCGGCGGAAAGACCATATGTCGCGTATTTTTATTTTAGTTTGAGCCATAGTACCATCCAGCTAAAAATAGTAAAAATAAAAGTTATCAGCCCTCAGCTATTTTTTCTTTTTCACCTGCGGTTTATGAAGCGCTTCAGGTTGTTGCGAAAAAGTATCCTGCTCAAGAAGCCCTAATTGTTTTGCTTTTCTGATAAGCTCTACAGCGATTGGCAGTGCGGAAGCTGCTCCGTAGCCGCCGTGCTCAATAAGCACTGCAATCGCCAGTGCCGGCCGATCAAGCGGCGCAAAGCAGACAAACCAGGAATGATCCTCTCCTTCAGAAGCCTGGGCAGTACCGGTTTTTCCTGCGATGGCGAGGCCGGGAAGGTTTGCAGCAGATGCCGTGCCGCGTTCCACGGTGAGCCGCATCAGGTGTTTGAGCTGTGCGGCAACCGCGTGGCTCATGAGCCTTGAGTGAAGGCGCGGGGGTGTTCGTACGGCTACGCGCGGGTAGTAAAGCTCCCCGTCCCGGGCAATGGCGGCAGTGATCAGTGCCATGTGCAGCGGCGTTACCAGCATGGCCCCCTGGCCGATTGACTGCTGCGCCAGTGTGTTCAATTCATGCTCATGCAGGGCAGGCCAGGTGCTTGGCTTTACCAGGAGCGACCCTGAAGAACCTTCAAAGAGCACCAGCTGCTCATTGAACAGAAACCGCTGCGCTTTTTCGTTGAGCAGCGCGCTGCCGAGTTTTATCCCAAGCTGCGCGAAAAAGACATTAGACGAGCGGGCAAACGCCTCATCCAGCCCGATGCGTCCCCATCCTGTCCAGGCTTCACCTTTGCGCTTGTATTCATAAAATTCATGATCCCGGATCGGCCGGTGCACCGGGCCGGGTGGCGCGTAGCCGCCTGCCGGGCAGTCAAGCTGACCGCTGAAACCCTGTTCCAGGGCAACAGCCGCCACTACCATCTTGAACGTGGAGCCGGGCGGATAGAGCCCCTGCACCGCACGGTTCAGCAGGGGTGATGCGCCGGTGCCATTATCGGATAGCGGTGTATCAAGATTTTCCGGATCAAACGATGGCGCGCTTGCCAGAACAAGCAGTGCGCTGTCCCCGGGGCGGATGGCGACAATGGCACCGCGCCTGTTTTTAAGCAGATCCGCTGCGGTTTTCTGGAGCCGTGCATCAAGAGTCAGCAGTAAATCATTTCCTTCTGCCCGGTGGTGGTCAAGAATATTCCTGCTGAACCGGTCAAACTCATCTCTGGACGCCAGGCTGTAACCGCTCAAAAAGGCACTGTCTGCCGCTTCAAGTCCTGAAAGGCCAAACATCGGATCCAGGTAGCCCACCAGGTGACAAAACGCCCGGCCATAGGGGTAGGTGCGAAGGCGGTTGTCCGAAGGGTTGTTTCTGGCAAGTTCAACGCCGTTGCGGTCAAGGATGCGGCCCCGTGAAAGCTCTTTGGCGGGGTTATTGGGCCGTCTGCTGTAGGTGCGCATGAAGTCCATAAAGGCCGGCCGGGCAAAGCCCGCCAGCTGCCATGAGCCCTGATACAGATAAACCCCCACAAACAGGATCCACACGATGCGGAAAATCAGGCGTGCCGGTGAACCCGCTGCTGCAGGCTTTTCTGAAGCGACGGTGCGGCCGTAGTAGAGGAGCGCCAGCACTACCCAGAATGCCAGGAGGAAAAAAAGAATTTTAAGGCTGCTGATTACAAGTGGTAACAAGCACATCTCCCCAGAGCAAAATTGCTGTTGGAAAATATGAATCTGGAACTCAGGAACTCAGGAAA
>CAIYCZ010000334.1 GCA_903924805.1 uncultured delta proteobacterium
AAGTTTGAAGTCAAGCGAAGACCAAATGCGAGGAGAAATAATCGCGGATTACTTTATAGTGGTTGCGAGCCAATGATAGACTGCAATTGAAAAGGAAGCCTACAGTGGACTAAAAGCTAAAGAGAGGAGCTTTTATTGCTTTTTGGATTGCGTGCTTTATAAATCAGTTATGCGAGTTGTATATAGCCAATTATTAGCTATGGTGCAAAGGTTATACTCAGTGCTATCATATTGTAAAAATTCTCAAACCTCCCATTAAACCCATCTCTATTAATTTTTACATTCTTGTTTTTGTAATAGCACATAACATTTGCCACATCAAAGGTCCATTTCCCTGTTTTATAGCCAATCCCCATACTGTAAACATATTTATCAGAATCATATAATATAGGATCTTCATTTTCTTCAGGTACAGGGTTTTCATCAAATTGGTATCCTACGCGAAGTGTGATTGAGTCTGTTGCCTTGTAGCTGAGTCCAAAACAGAAATCATAGGTATCATGATAATCCCTGATGATTGGGGCTGTGCTTTTTTTCATGATTGCAGGCACCCTTTTATCATAGTTAAGAGCTAATGCATCATATTGACTCCAGTTTATCCAGTACACATCAAATTCTATAGTCCATCTTTCAGTGGGACTGTAGCACAAGCCAGTACCAACAAATCCGGGAAGATCAATATTGATGGAAGCGCCTCCTTCAGGTACCAGCTTTTTAAATAATCTTGGCACATGGAATTCGATATCTCCATCGTAACTCATGTGGACAGTGCTGCGATAAGAACCCCCCCATTTTAGTTTGTCTGTGATTTGATAGAGAAGACCTAAATTGTATGCAAATCCGAAGTCGTTGCCAGCAAATTTGGCCTTACCATCAGGAAAGGGAAAGAGATTGAAGTTTTTTCTCTGTAGGACATCAGAATAAATCACGCTAAAACCCCCAGCTACTGAAAGCTGAGGAGCGACTTGATAGGAAACAACGGGATTTAAAGTAAAAGTCCTAAGTTCAGCAAATGTAGCAAGATATCTACCCTCCCAGTCCCTTGGCCAGTTGCTTTTCAATCCATAAATAGAATATGACCCAACGCCTATACTCCACTTATCATTAAGCTTTTTAGTCGCATAAAAAGTAGGGAGGAAAAAGAAGGAGCTATCCTGATCGGTTTTGTTGCCAGTTTGAGAATTGCGGAATGATGCATCTAAGAAGAGCATGGTGCCGTCACAGGAATATTGAGTACCCTCAAGCTGGTTAATTGCAGCAGGATTATACAGAACTGCAGATGGGTTCTGCACTTGAGCAGTGTAAGCAAGACCCATGGATGTTGCCGCTGCATCTTGGTTATAAATTAAGAATCCACCTGCAAAAGCTTGTACCGGTAATAAAAAAGCTACTATAATAAGAAAGCTAAAAAAACGGTTTTGCATAATCTATAATATAGGATAGTATTCTTGGAAGTTGGATGTTTTGACTGTGTTGCATTTCAACACAGTTTTCAACCATCGTCAATCTGTTTGAAAAAGTTTAAAAGGAAGTTTAAACATTAATAAAATCAGGGCGGTCAGGACTATTCGAAATAATATTACATTTGATGGTTTTATTCGAGTGGAACGATGATTCTCATAACAGGCGCAGCAGGACACATCGGCAAAAGGATGTCCCGCAGGTTTCTTAGAGACGGGATTGATTTTGTGGGAATTGATTGCGTTGATAATTTTGAGCTTCCTGAATACCGGTTTGCAAAACTGGATATTCGTGACCCGGCCCTCGGTGACTTCATTGAAAACAATGGGGTGGATTCAATAATTCATTTAGCGTTTTGTACTAAGCTGAAGATGGATCCCCGGAAGCGGGATGATATAGATTTAAATGGATCACGCAATATAGCAGAGTGCGCTGTCATGAAGGGGGTCAGAAATATCGTATTTGCCAGCAGCGGCTGGGTTTATGGAGACCGGACCAGGCAGGGCGGTTTATATGACCGCGAGGGCACGTACTTGCATCCGGCAGATATATATGCTGAAAATAAAGTCAAGGCTGAAGAGATGTTTTTAAAGGTAGCAGATGAGCATGCAATCAATATAGCCATTTTGAGGCTTGCCATTGTCTGCTGGGAAGGCGGCGGAGTGGGGCTCGGAGATATGATACGGGCAGCTTCAAAAAGTAGCAGGTTTTTTACCCTGGCAGACAAAAACCCGCCGATTCAGCTTGTTCATGTTGATGATATGATTGATGCCGGTGTAACTGCCATTGGCAAAAAGGGCATTTTCGACATTACCTCAGAAGGGACAATGACACTGGTTGAACTTTTTTATGAGGCAGCAAAACTCGGCGGTGTAAAACCTTCATGCATAAGGCTTCCGGAAAAACCTACCGTTTTTATGGTTGCGGCACTGTGGAAGCTTAATCTTTGTCCTGTGCCGCCCCTGTATATAAAAATGTATGGCTACGACATAACCAGGGATGTGCACAAAACCCTTGCAGTGCTGGGAAAACCGAAATATACCATTCAGCAGATTTTAAAAGAGATTGTTCGCGGGGGAAAAAGCTAAGCGGGGAGTGATACGATGTGTATTAAAGCGGCGGTGTGCCGTTACTGGGAATAGATCTCAGATTGCTCATGATGAAAGTCATCCCGTATTTTTATTATAAGTTTTTTCTTGATCTGCCTTTCAAGCTCTTCAATACCATTGCGCTCTTCGTCATAAAGGAAAGTTGCTACGTCAGGATGCACCAGTACTATGATTTTGCTCCCCAGACTGTTCATTGCTTCCCTGCGTATTGCTCGGAGTATATCATAGCAAAGCGAAGGAGTTGATCTGATAGTGCCTCTGCCCTCGCAGTAAGGACACGACTCGCCCATCTTGCGGCTCAGATTTTCCCGCACCCGTTTTCTGGTCATCTCGATTAAACCAAGCTCTGAGATGCTGAGGATATTACTTTTAGCCCTGTCTTTGCTCAGCGCTTCCCTGAATGCCTGGAGGATTTTTTCCCGGTCGCTCTCCTTTTCCATATCAATAAAGTCAATAATGATAATGCCGCCGAGATTCCTGAGCCTGATCTGATAGGCGATCTCTTTTAACGCCTCGAGGTTTGTTTTAAAAATGGTGTCCTCAGGGTTTCCCTTGCCGACAAATCGTCCGGTGTTGACATCAATGGCAACAAGTGCTTCTGTCTCTTCAATAACAATATAGCCTCCGGATTTGAGCCAGATTCTCTTGCCTAATGCCCGGCTGATTTCCACCTCAACCCCGTATGCATCAAAGATTGGCTCCTCCCGGTCATAATATTCAACGGAGTATTTGAGCTGGGGCATGTACGTTTCAATAAACTCTATAATACTGTCATAGGTGGACCGGGAATCTACAATGACCCGCTCAACATCTTTGCTGTAGAGGTCTCGTATTGCTCTCAGAGATATGCTCAGGTCTTCATGAATGAGGCTCGTGACCGGGGCGTTGACCGACCGTTTCTGGATATTTTCCCAGACCCTGAACAAGAAGTCCATGTCCATGGAGAGTTCCTCTTCATTGGAGCCTTCGCTTGCAGTACGGATGATTAAACCGGCATCCGCAGGTTTTATTCCCTTGACAATTTCTTTGAGCCGGTTTCGTTCATCTTCATCTTCAATTCTTCGCGAAATGCCTATGTGGTTTACCATGGGCATGTATACGATATAACGGCCGGGAAGAGATATGTGAGAGGAAATTCTTGAACCTTTCGAACCAATAGGCTCTTTAACGACCTGTACAATGACTTCCTGTCCTTCTGTCAGGAGGTCTTCGATGGGAGGAGAAATTCTGGATTTTTCGATATCGCCCTGTTCCTGTGTCAGTTCAAGATTTGCCGGGGCATCGGGCGTCCCATTTATCATGGATGCAAACTCTTTATCATCCCGATAGACATCAACGACATACAGGAAAGCCGATCGTGAAAGCCCAATATCAACAAATGCCGCCTGCATGCCGGGGAGTACCCTTGAAACTTTCCCCTTATAAATATTACCGGTAATCCCCTTGTCTGACTCCCGCTCAATATGCAACTCAGCCAGGATACCGTTTTCCAGAAGGGCCACCCGGGTTTCAAGCGATGTTACATTAATGATTAACTCTGAACCCATGATTCTATGCTCTGCTATGTTATCATCAGTTAAACTTCAGTGGTTTTTTGTGTGGGGAGCTTCGTAATGGTTAATGCCTTTCTTTCTTTCTCCCCGAGGGACAGTATGTCGCCAATTATGTCAGCTACTTTAGGGATCCGGCTACCTGTCATCTTCACTGCTATCTCTATGGTTCCGTTTTCTCTGACAGCCAGGTGTTGAATCATCTGTCGGACATCTATTTTAAAACACTCGCCGCTCTTACAGGTTGTTACAAGAAATTCTTTACGGCTATAGAAGCCATCTATTAAACCTCTGATACAATCAGTTCCCGGTATCTGCAGGTTTTGACTGACAGGGAATACAATCGTATAGTGTTTAATTTCTATTGTATCAGGGAGAAGATTTTTTTTCAAAGTAATTTCTTCTCCGGTAAGAAATTTAAGACCGGAAGGAAGGTGTTGATTAATGAGAAGTACACTTTTATCGCATGGAATCCTCCGGGTGAGCAAAACTTCAAACACTTCACACAAACTTGCCATGCCCACAGGCAGCGCGTCATGGAAGGTAATTCGTGGTAGCGGGTGAAACCCCTGGGAATAGGCAAGCGGAAGCCGGGCTCTGCGCAATGTGCGTGCTATGCACCGGGAAAGCTCGAGATGGCTTAAGTATCGTGCAGGCCCTGATTTGCTGAAGGTGAAACGGTAGCGAAACATAGGACCATTCACAGGAGGTGCCGGCGGTGCGGGAGGGAAGGGGGTTGAATGTTGGTTTTGATGTCCAGATATGCTATCACTTTTTATCTGGTGCTCTGCGCACAGACCACAGCCCTGACACCCGGCCCGGCGACAGTCAAATGTTAGCTCACCATTGAGGGCCTTGTGATACTCCTGTACGAGAAAGTCAGTACTGACGCCACAGCTTATATGCTGCCAGGGGAGATGCTCACTCATGGCTCGTTCTCGCAGATAAAAATAGTTGTCAATCCCGCATTCCTGAAAAGCCTTTTCCCACAGGTCGGGCTTAAAGTGTTCTGACCAGCCATCAAAGCCGGCTCCCATCTGATGAGCCTTCATAAGTACTTGCCCTAATCTCCGATCTCCCCGCGCAAAAACACCTTCAAGCAGGCTCATGGATGGATTATGCCATTTGAGACGAATGCCTTTTCCCCGGAGGGAGTTTTTTAGAAAGGCCTGTTTTTGATAAATAACCTCAGGATTTGTCTGGGCTATCCATTGAAACGGGGTGTGGGGCTTGGGTACAAAGGTGGAAATGCTCACATTTATTTGATTGCCGAATCTTACTTTTTTACTGATCGAAGAGATTTTTTTAGCAAGATCTACTATTCCGTCTATATCGTCCGGTGTCTCAGTGGGAAGGCCGATCATGAAATACAGCTTTATCAGATTCCACCCCGCAGAAAAAACCTGGTGTGCTGTCTCAAGAATCTCTTCTTCTGTTATTCCCTTGTTTATTACATTGCGCAGCCGCTGCGTGCCCGCCTCAGGAGCAATGGTAAATCCTGTTTTTCGTACCTGCTTGATCTCATCCATTATGGCGCGGCTGAGCGTCTCTACCCGGACCGATGGAAGGGAAACGGCTATGCAGTCTTTTTTATACTGTACCATGAGTATTTTTAAGAGAGTGGTGAGGTGTGAAAAATCTCCGGTGCTCAGTGATACCAGCGACAATTCCTCATATCCGGTGCTGGCCAAACATTTTTCAGCCAGTTCTACAATTTTTTGCAGGCTTTTTTCACGAACCGGGCGATAGATCATCCCGGCCATACAGAACCTGCAGCCACGGCTGCATCCTCTGGCAATCTCAAGGTTTATGCGGTCATGAATGATTTGCATGAAGGGCACAAGGGATGCGGTACAATAAGGAGCAGTATCAAGATTCGCAAGGAGCCTTTTGGTAATCCTCCCATAGCCGCTTTTTGTACTGTGTAGATTTTTTATAGTTCCGTCCTGAAAATATTCAAACTGGAAATATGACGGAATATAAACTCCCTCGATTCTGGATAAATCTTCCAGCAGGTGTGCCTTGT
>CAIYCZ010000335.1 GCA_903924805.1 uncultured delta proteobacterium
AAAATAGACATATATAATTTCCCTATGCCAATATTTTCGGTACGCTTTTATAACAAAGTCAAAGGGGGTACGCTTTCATTGCAAAGTTAGCATTTAGGTAAAAGAATTATAGAGCAGGTTATTTGTGTTTGCAATCAAAAGCTTCACAACAAATTAGGGTGTCTGCTTATTCCCCACATTAATGCTTCCTCCCAACTGCCCGCAGGCCGCGACGATGTCAGAGCCCTTACTTATCCTGATGGGTGCGGTGAAATGGTGCTGGTGCAGAATTGACTGGAATGCAGTAACGTGCTCCTCATCCGGCCGCTTAAACGGCGCTCCGGGATATTCATTAAAAGGGATGAGGTTTATTTTACAGGGAATCTTTTGCAGCAGTCTTGCAAGCGCCTCAGCATGCTCTCCTGAATCATTCACATCTTTTATGAGCACATATTCAAAGGTGATGCGTTTCCTTGAAGGTATGGGAAAGCTTCGTGCTTCGTATAAGAAATTTTTTAACGGATATTTTTTATTCACCGGCATTAAAAAGTTTCTGATTTCATCGCTGGGGGCATTGAGGGATATGGCAAGATTTACCGGCAGGTCGCGGGCAAGCTGCTGTATCTGAGGAATGATGCCGGCAGTGGAGACCGTTACCTTCCGGTGTGAGAAATTAAATCCCCACGGGCTTAAAAGTATTTTGAGGCTCTTTACAACCTGTTCATAGTTTAACAAAGGCTCGCCCATACCCATAAGCACCAGGTTGGGAAGCTTTTCCTGGAGCCCTTCAGCTTTTAAGACCGCGCTCACCTGGTTGACTATTTCCGCAGCTGAGAGATTTCTGATAAACCCGATGGTCCCGGTATAGCAGAACCGGCACCCGAGAGTGCAGCCAATCTGGCTTGAGATGCACAGCGTCCAGTGATTTTTTTCCGGCAGCAGGACGCTTTCCACACCACAGCCATCAGCGGTTTTGAAAAGATATTTTTTAGACCCATCAGCAGAAGTAACCACCTTCTCAGGAGTAAATGAGCTGATACCGGCAACCTCATGCAGTTTTTTGCGGGTCTCTTTTGAGAGGCTGGTCATATCATCTATGGACCCGGCGTTGTTCCTGAATACCCACTGCGCAATCTGCCTGGCCCGGTACGGCTCCATGCCGAGATCTGAGGTAAGGTTTTTCAATTCTTCAATGGTTATATTTCTTAAATCATATTTCATGCCGTAGTGCCTGAACTGATTACATCATGATATTTAATGCTAAACCATGATAACACAAATTGCCATGGGATACTATGCCCGGTTAAACGGAGAGCTTTTTTTTAAACAGTGGTATTTTATCCAGATAAAAAATTTGCGTTTTATTTAAAGTTATGTTAAAAAGATAAACTAATTATAGGTATGGGTAAGAACTGTTTCTGGGGCAGTTTGGGACACTTTTTGATTACCCACAGCTAAAGAAAGGACGGAGAGAATATGAAGGTTACAATCAGTGTTATTAAAGCAGATGTCGGGAGCATTGGCGGTCATATAAGGCCCAGCGAGGCCTTGCTAAACAGGGTTAAGAAAGTTGTTGCAGATAAAGCAAAGGGGCTTCTCATTGATCATTATATAAGCTTCACCGGCGATGATATAGCGATTCTGTGTACCCATAAACGGGGTGTGCTTGATGAAAAAATCCACAGGATGGCATATGATGCTTTTCTGGCAGGAACCGAGACAGCAAAGAAGCAGGGGCTGTACGGCGCCGGTCAGGACCTGCTGAAGGATTCTTTCTCGGGTAATGTTAAGGGAATGGGCCCGGCAGTGGCTGAGATGGAAATTGAAGAGCGGCCCAATGAGCCGTTCCTGTTTTTTGCTGCTGATAAGACAGACCCTGGAGCATATAATCTTCCTCTCTATTTAGGGTTTGCCGACCCCATGTACAATTCAGGGCTTATCCTGGCCCCATCCATGGAAAAGGGCTTCAGGTTCACGGTGATGGATGTTGAGTACGTTGCTGCTGACCGGGTTGTGGATATTAACGTACCCGAAGAGATGTATGACCTGGCAGCACTGCTGCGCGACCAGGAACGGTTTGTCGTAGAATCCGTGTTTTCACGGAAAAACGGTGATCAGGCTGCATCAATCAGCACCACGCGCCTGCACAATATTGCCGGCACCTACACCGGGAAAGATGACCCCATCATGCTCATCCGCGTTCAGGGCAACTTCCCGGCAACCGGGGAAATCCTCTCCACCTTCTCTATCGGCCACTATGTGGCAGGCTTTATGAGAGGCAGCCTCCAAGGCCCGCTGATGCCGGTCAAGCTCAATTCAACCAT
>CAIYCZ010000336.1 GCA_903924805.1 uncultured delta proteobacterium
CACGATACGCACGCTGCCGGGGTCGTGACGCAAGCCAATAACCATATTGTTGTGGCGTTGAAAAACCCCCCATGCGCATTGCTTATCTTTGCCTCCTGCAATTTTTGGGGAAAGTCCTGAATAGTAATAATTGACAATTAACCTGATTATGATATTCCCTACAAAACAGAAAAGCCTTAAGTTCCGCAATTTTTTTAAGAAATTTTGTTTCAATGATGCTCTCTTTATAATACCGAGCAGGAGTGCAAATGACCAGCCAGACTGAAAGCAGATCAATGTCTGCATTCTGTGATGCCATCGATGCTCACCGGCCACTGATATATGTTCAGTCCTCCGAGGAGCAGCGGGTTGAGCATCTGCTGCGTGGCGTAATAAAAACATACTTTAAAGACCGTGCGCCGTTTTTTACCTGGAGTATTACTGACGGCCTGCAGCAGGATGGTGCTGCAATTGATCAGCAACCGTCCGGCCCTCAGAAACTGCTCGACGTGATATGCGGGCATCCCGGGCCGGCCCTTTTTCTCCTCAAGGATTTTCACGAATATATGGGGAACATCCCGGAAATCAGGCGGCGCCTCCGTGATGTTTACTATGCCTGCCTTGACCGTAACGTCTTTGTTGTTATTGTCTCACCGGTAAAAATTATACCTGATGAAATAAATCGTGAGCTGCTTTTCCTTACCCTGCCGATTCCGGACGTCGGTGAGTTGCAGCTGCTCCTCACTACCGAAGCTGAACGCGTCATCCAGGGCGGTGGCCGCAGCGATCTTGATAATGAAAATGCCTACACGCTTGCCCGCGCCCTGCAGGGCCTCACCTTTAACGAGGCCCGTCACGCTATTCGCCGGGCAACTGCTCATGGCAGGGGCTTAAGTCTTGACACTATTCCATTACTGCTTGAAGAAAAGCGGCTTCTGATCCGCAAATCCGGCCTGATCGAATATATCCCCGATACTATTCCGGTCAGCCAGCTGGGAGGTCTTGACAATCTCAAAAAATGGCTCGAGGAACGCCGCAAGCTGTTCCAGCAGCGCGAAAGCATCAGCGATGAGATTGTTCCAAAGGGCGTGCTGATGATGGGCATTTCAGGGTGCGGAAAGAGCCTCTCGGTAAAAGTCATAGCCAGCGCTTTTGACCTCCCCCTGTATCGCATCGACATGATTCAAATTTTCTCCGGCAGCGGTGGCAGCCCTGAGAGCGCATTTGTCGCAGCATGCAGAACCCTGGAGGAGATAGCTCCGGCGGTCCTCTGGTTTGACGAAATCGAAACCTCTATCTCCTCAAATACCGCAGAATCATCGGGAACGCTGGGCCGCATTTTCGGCTTCTTTTTAACCTGGATGCAGGAGAAAGCCCCCGGGCTGTTTGTAGCTGCTACTGCCAACCGCATTGATTTACTTCCCGCAGAAATGATCAGGAAGGGACGCTTCGATCAGGTATTCTTTATTGACCTGCCAACACCGGCTGAGCGGGTAGAGATACTTAAAATCCATCTTCTTAAACGCCGCGTCAAACCGGAGACCCTGAATATGGAATTGTTTACCAAACTGAGCGACGGCTGGACCGGAGCGGAAATTGAGCAGTGCGTTATCGGCGCTCTGGTATCTGCCAAACTCAATGAGCGCACGGTTGACGATAATGACCTGTTTTTTTCCTGCAAACAGATTGTTCCGCTTTCAAAGACAATGAAAGAGCAGATGAATTACATCCGCTCATGGGCTTTTGAGCGCGCAATCAAAGCATCAGCAAAATAACCATATGGTATTTCGAACTAAATGAAACTGAAACATAATCCTCCCTATAAACAGTGTACCCAGCATAAGCAGTGCGGGTTTACCCTCATTGAGCTTATGATTACTGTTGCAATCATCGGCATATTAGCAGCAGTTGCAACTGCGGTTTTCATGCCCTACCGGCAAAAAACTGCTCTTGCAGCAGGTTTAGCTTCCGCCCATTCAATCCGCGCCTCCATTCTCACGTACGCAGCAACAGCCCGGCATGGCGCATTTCCTGATGCACACGAGTTGACTACGTGGCTTCAATTGACACAAATCTGTAATCTGAACGGATCAGATCTGCCGGCTGACCCGGAGAAGATCGGGTTTCAAAATTGGCTCAGCTATTCACCCATAGATTCATATGATGACGGAATTATAAACGACTTTTCACTTGTATTACGACTTTCCATGGCCTCTCGCGAAACTCCCGGGGCACAATTGCACATAACCCCGCGAGAGATTATTAAAGAAACCTATTGAAGCAGTTCTCCTGCGAAGGCCTCCTCTGCAATCATATCATCTGCCACCTGCCTCACCAGCAACTATCACAATCCTGAAATAAATTGACAATTACCCTGCATATGATATTTCCCACATAAAACACAGACACTTTAATTCATGCGTGCGATTACTGTTCTTTATATAGCAGCGCTAATGCACAGATCATTAGCATGAATAAAAATTCCGGCAATCTGCGTTTATCTGCGCACTGAATACTATTATGGACATATCATTTATTATTATAAACTGGAATACATGCAGATTGCTTATCAACTGCCTGCGCTCCATACAGAACACGGTGACAGGCTATCAGTACGATATTTTTGTGGTTGATAATGGTTCAATTGATGGAAGCGCTGATGAGGTCAGGAAACAGTTTGGCTCCCAGATAAATCTCATTAAAAACACAGAGAACCGTGGCTTTGCACGCGCCAATAACCAGGCCCTGCGCATTGCTAAAAGCACTTACATCGTACTGCTGAACAGCGACACCGTATTGAAGAATGGCGCACTGCGTGCGCTCATCGAGTTTTTAGATCATACTCCTTCTGCTGCAATGGTTGGCCCCCGTCTTATTGATACTGACGGCACGTTGCAAAACAGCTACGATAACTTCCCGGAGCTGTTAACCGAGCTCTTAAACAAAAGTCTTCTCCGCGCCCTCTTCCCGGCAAAGTACTCAGGGAAAAAGGCTGTACGGTCCGATCCCTTTGAGGTTGACTCCCTCATCGGTGCGTGTATTGCCATCAGGCATACAGCAATAGAACAGGTCGGACTGCTTGATGAGGATTATTTTTTCTTCCTTGAAGAAACAGACTGGTGCTTTCGCATGCGCACGGCAGGCTGGAAAATTTTTCACAACCCCCGGGTTGAAGTCATACATCTGCAGGGGCAGAGCAAACAGCGCAGCCCGGCTGATGCATGGATTGAGTATTACCGCTCGCTTTACAAATTTTTCAGAAAGAACAGGTCATCTTTGTCGTACCTCACCCTGAGAATCTTCCGCATGGTAAAGCTGATTATCAACCTGGCACTGAATTTTATCGGGCTCTGCCTGACCATGGGCACCAAAAGGAAATACATTGATAAAACAGGCATCTATGCATACATCCTGTGCTGGCACTTTATGCTGTGTCCGGACTCGTGGGGGCTGAAGAAATCTCATTAGTATGCAGAATACAGAAGGCAGAATTCAGAATATTTAATTGAAAGGACATTACAACATGCGTGACAGTTTTTTGATATTTGGAAATCCGCAGATAGAGGAAGATGAAATACAGGAGGTTGTTGATTCCCTCAGGTCAGGCTGGATATCAACCGGCCCCAAGGTCGCACAGTTTGAAGAGCTTTTTAAAAACTACATCAAAGCCAAATATGCTCTGGCGCTCAACTCCTGCACCGCAGGGCTGCATCTTTCCATGATCGTTGCAGGACTCAAACCCGGTGATGAGGTCATCACCACCCCCATGACCTTTGCGGCAACTGCAAACGCCATACTCCACACCGGCGCCCGGCCAATATTTGTTGATATCGCCCTCCCCTCAATGACCATTGATCCTCAGTTGATTGAAGAGAAACTATCTCCGAAAACAAAGGCACTGCTTCCGGTGCATCTTTGTGGCAGGCCGTGTGCGATGGATCGCATCATGGAGATAGCCCGCAAAAATAATCTGCTGGTCATCGAGGATGCCGCCCACGCTATTGAAGCATCCTATCATGGAAAGAAAATCGGAACTATCGGGGATATGACTGTCTTCAGTTTTTATGTGACAAAAAACCTTGTGACCGGCGAGGGCGGCATGGTCACAACCGACAACGACGAATATGCAGAAAAGATTCAGACCTACGGCCTCCACGGCATGAGCAAAGGCGCCTGGCGGCGCTATTCTGATGAAGGCTTCAAACATTACCAGATTATCTATCCGGGATTCAAATATAACATGATGGATATCCAGGCAGCGCTCGGCATCCATCAGCTCAAACGCCTTGAAGCAGGGCTCAAGCGCAGGGAAGAAATATGGAAAAGATATGATGTAGCCTTTAAGGGTTTGCCCGTGCAGATACCCGCTCCACCAGAAAAAGATACCCGGCATGCCCGGCATTTATATACCATTCTGCTGAAGCTTGAGGATTTAAGAACTGACCGCGACACCATCCAGCAGGCGCTCTATGAAGAAAATATCGGCACCGGCATCCATTATATCTCTTTGCACCTGCACAAGTATTACCGGGAACGGTATAAGTTCAAAAAGGACGATTTCCCTAATGCCCTCTATGTCTCTGAGCGCACCATCTCCCTCCCCCTCTCCACAAAACTTACTGATGATGATGTGCAGGATGTGATTGATGCGGTGAGGAAGGTACTGGATAAGTACAGCAGGTGAGTTGTTAGTTGTTGATTGAGGTTTTGTTGGCGATTGTTACGAGGGTAAATATAAAAAACTGACAGTTGCCCAGTCACAAACCGCATCGGGACAAAAGGGACTTACTCTTAATCAAGTAATGCAAAAACTACGAAAACACTTGCCTGGATTTAAATAGAAACACTTACCGTATCATGATTGTTAAATCTGGGAAGCGTCCCTATATTCCCAAGAAAATCGAACGCATTAGTTCAGATTCTAAGGCTATCGAAGATTATGTACAAGCACAAGCCAAAGAAGCCAATAAACTCCGTAGTGAACTAGAAATAGCAACAAAAGAGTTAAATAAGCTCCAAGTGCAACTTGCCGATGAAGAAAAAAAGGCAAAAGCTGTGCAAGAACTTCTTAATAAAAACTATAATGCCGTTATTAAAGAAGTGTTCCAAGAACCGACTAATAGAATTCTTCTTTCCATGATTACTCAATCACGGCGAGGCCTTTTCACCACTCTGATTGTTGCTGTTCTTTCAATTATTGTTTCATTTGGATTCTCAGCCAACTTTTCAATGCAAAGTAGCAGAGATATACGAGAGATACAAAAAGCTATGGGAGAGGAGGAGGGGTCAAATCTGCTGTTGACCAATTCAAAGGAGAGGAGGAGGGGTCAAATCTGCTGTTGACCAATTCAAAAGCCAAGGGCAGACTTGACCACTTCCACATTCGAATTTCTTGACAATCGTTTTTCATTGGTATATGTAAATAAAAAATGAGCAATGAGGGGATCCGCTGCTTATTAATCAACCGAATATCCATTCACCGCTTTCTCCCACGATCAGATTTCCCCTGTTTTTAAATGACGGGCACTTACCTATTTATCAGACAAAAGGC
>CAIYCZ010000337.1 GCA_903924805.1 uncultured delta proteobacterium
ATTCCACCTTTAACTCTTGGCAACTGAGTCCTCCTGAATACCTAATGGTACGGTAATAATTTTTTAATCCTCTTTACATCGGCTTTATGCAGGGGTATTGTCTCATCATAAAGCCCCTTGACGCTGGCCGACTTTCTGCGTCTGAAATGGCTTTTGCCCTGCTTCATGCGCATGATCTTGCCGCCTCCGGTGAAATGAAAGCGCTTCTTCGCTCCCTTATGGGTCTTTAGTTTAGGCATTTATACTGTTTCCTTGACTTTTATTTCTTTGGCTTCCTTAATTTCTTTACTGTCTTTGCCATCTTTACTATCCTTCACCACAACCTGCTTGGCTGATATGGGTGAAAGGATCAGGCTCATGATCCTGCCCTCATGTATAGGCTGTCCATCCAATTGGGCTACTCCCTTTAGATCATTAGCCACTTTTGTCAATAACCTGATGCCCAGTTCCGGGTGTACCATCTGACGCCCGCGGAAGACCACCAGAACTTTTACTTTATCTCCATCAATTACAAATTTTTTTGCCCGGTTAATCTTTATGTCAAGGTCATGGTCTTTTACCTGAGGCCTTACCCTGATTTCCTTCAGGAGGCCCGACCTCTGACCGCTGCGTACTTTCTTCTCTTTTTTGGTTTGCTCATACCTGTATTTCCCGTAATCGAGTATCCTGCATACAGGCGGAGCCGCCGTAGGCGCTACTTCAACAAGATCCAGGCCTTTTTCAACCGCCATCTGCAACGCTTTGTCAGTAGCCAAAAGGCCTAACTGTTCACCCTCGTCACCTATTAACCTGATCTCCCTGGCACGGATGCGGTGATTTATATTAAGTTCTTTAAATATTTTGTTGTATCCCTCCCTTCATATAAAACTGAGCAAGTTAGAATATATCACATTTTATAGCTGTAAATCAAAGTTTAGATAGTTCCCTTGATTTAACCAGAGACTCTACCCTCTCGATAAAATCTGAGAACTTAACCGAACCAAGGTCTTCTCCGTTGCGCAGTCGCACCGATACAGTATTGTTTTCAACTTCCTTGTCCCCGACAATCAGCATATAGGGTATTTTAGCCATCTGCGCATCCCTGATTTTCATATTCATGCGCTCGGACCTGTCATCAAGCTGCGCCCGCAAGTCCCTGGCCCGCATCTGTTCAAATAGTTCAGCCGCATAGACATTATGCCTGTCGGCGATCGGTATCACCACGGCCTGCACGGGTGCCAGCCATACCGGGAAAGCGCCGGCATAATGCTCGGTCAGGCAGGCGAAAAACCTCTCCATGCTACCGAGCACCGTGCGGTGAATCATTACAGAACGGTGCTCCTGGCCGTCTTCGCCCACATAGTTGACATCGAAACGCTCAGGCATCTGGAAATCCACCTGGATGGTCGGGCCTTGCCACAGCCTGCCGATAGCGTCCTTGAGCTTAACGTCGATCTTGGGACCGTAAAATACGCCTTCGCCCGGGTCAACATGATATTTTATCTTTAAGTTCTCCAATACGTTGCGCAGCGCGGCGGTGGCCATATCCCAGCTATCCTCACTACCCACAGCCTTCTCCGGCCGGGTAGAGAGCATCATTTCATATTCTTCAAACCCGAAGGATTTCATCATGAATTGCGCAAGCTGCACAACGTCCTTGACTTCAGCCTCGATCTGGTCGGGCCGGCAAAATATGTGCGCATCATCCTGCGTAAATCCCCGCACGCGGGCCAGGCCGTGCAATACACCCGACCTTTCATAACGGTAGACTGTGCCCAGTTCCGCGTAGCGCATGGGCAAATTGCGGTAGCTCCGGAGCTGGGTTTTATACATCAATATGTGAAAGGGGCAATTCATGGGCTTCAGTACATACTGTATCTCGTCGATCTCCATG
>CAIYCZ010000338.1 GCA_903924805.1 uncultured delta proteobacterium
AACCCGGATGTTTCAGTACATGATTTAATGAAACATATTCCAGGGCCGGATTTTCCCACAGGGGGTTTTGTCCATGGAAAGGATGGTTTAAAAGAGGCGTATGAAACAGGGAGGGGAACCATCCAGCTTAGGGCCAAAGCATTTATTGAAAAACGAAAAAAGGGAGACCGGGAAGACATAATTATTTCTGAGGTACCGTTTCAGGTAAATAAGGCGCGTCTCATTGAACGGATCGCAGAGCTTGTTCAGGAGAAAAAAATTGAAGGCATTTCCGATGTGCGGGATGAATCTGACCGCGACGGCGTGCGCATGGTTATTGAGCTGAAAAAGGACGGCATCGGCAGCGTCATCCTGAATCAACTCTATAAATTAACGTCGATGCAGTCTTCATTTGGAATAATACTACTTGCTATTGTTGACAATCAGCCGCAAATACTGAATCTCAAACAGATCCTTCATCACTTTATAGACTTCCGCAAGGAAATTATTACCAAGCGGACACAGTTTGATCTCAGAAAAGCAGAGGAACGCGCCCATATACTCGAAGGCCTAAAGATTGCTCTTGACCAGCTGGATGCAATCATCAAGCTCATTCGTTCATCACAGTCTCCAGCAGAAGCCAAAGAACGGTTGGTGCAGCAGTTCAAGCTGAGCGAAATTCAGGCACAGGCAATTCTGGATATGCGGCTGCAACGACTTACCGCGCTTGAGCGGGACAAGATCAACGCGGAATATCTTGAAACCATAAAGCTTATGGAAAAGCTCCGCTACATTCTGGAAAATGAACGCATGGTTCTAGAAATTATCGTGGACGAGCTCAGAGAACTCAAGGACAAGTATGGTAACCCGCGCAGAACAGAGCTTGTGGAAAAGACAGAGGAAATAAGCATCGAAGACCTTATTGTCGAAGAGCAGATGGCAGTAACCGTATCAAACACCGGATATATCAAGCGTAATGCCATAAGCCTGTACCGGACGCAACTGCGGGGTGGCAAGGGTGTGACCGGCATGACCACCAAAGAGGAGGATTTTGTCGAGACGCTGTTTGTAGCCTCCACCCATGATTATGTCCTCATATTTACTAATAAAGGCAAGGTGTACTGGCTCCGTGTCTATGAAATACCGGAGGCAGGCAGAGCGGCCCGCGGCAAGGCAATTGTTAACCTTGTCAATCTCTCTCCCGGTGAAAGCATTGCAGCAATTTTACCGGTGAGCGGATTTGAGGGAGGGAAATATGTGGTTATGGCCACGAAAAAAGGCGTGGTGAAGAAGACGGACCTGAGCGCATACAGTCATCCACGCACCGATGGAATTATTGCAGCAGTTATTGATCAGGGCGACAGTGTTATTGATGCCAAGCTGACCGATGGCAGCAAGGAGATTTTTCTGGGGACTAAAAATGGATTGGCAATCCGTTTTAAAGAAGATGCAGTGAGAGCAATGGGCAGGGTTTCGCACGGTGTTCGCGGCATGGGTCTGGAAAAAGATGACGAAGTGGTGGGAATGGAAATATTAAGCGGTGATGCCACAATACTTACTATAACAGAGAATGGTTATGGAAAAAGAACTAACAGTTCAGAATACCGGATTCAGGGGCGCGGCGGTAAGGGCATCATCACCATTAAAACATCTGAAAGAAATGGTTCGGTGGTTGGTTTAAAACAGGTCACCAATGAAGACAATTTGATGATGATCACCAGCACGGGGAAAATCATCAGAATCGCCATTTCTAACATTTCAGTGATCGGGAGAAACACCCAGGGAGTGCGGCTCATTAATATAGATAAGGATGAAAAGGTGGTCGGCGTTGCCCGTTTAGCAGAAAAAGAATAAGTGGTATTGGAAATTCCATGAGAAGAGTTTTGTGTGATACACTCTTCTCTTTTTGTTTTAATAGTATGCAATCATATAACATAGGCATTATAGGCGCAGGAAGCTGGGGAACAACGCTGGCTCATTTACTGGCAGAAAAGGGATTTTCAATTACCCAGTGGGTTTTTGAAGAAGAGCTTTTCCACGCCTTGAAGCGAACCAGGTGCAATACCATATATCTGCCGGGAGTTGCCCTGCATGAGTCTATTGTTTACACACAAAGCCTGACAGAGGCGGTGCATGAGAAGCAGATTGTGTTATGGGTCACCCCGTCACGGGTCTTCAGAACCCTGTTTGAAAAAGCACACCCCTTTTTTCATAGAGAAGCAATACAGGTCTGCGCATCAAAAGGAATTGAAAATGACACCTTAAAATGTCTATCTGAAATTGCAGAAGATAAAGACCCTTCATTTAGAAAACAGCGCTATGTAGCCATTTCCGGGCCCAGTTTTGCCATAGAAGTGTGCAAAAAAATTCCCACCGCGGTAGTGGTCGCCTCCAGAGATATAAAAAGTGCCTCTATCATTCAGGAGGTTATGGCAACTCCGTGGCTGCGGACTTACACCAGCCAGGATATTATTGGTGTTGAGCTGGGCGGTGCCTTAAAGAATATCATTGCTGTTGCAACCGGAGTAGCAGATGGCTTAGGGTATGGCTGCAATACCCGGGCAGCACTCATAACCAGAGGGCTTGCCGAGATAATACGGCTGGGGGTTGCGATGGGTGCTGATCCGCTTACCTTTTCAGGGCTTTCAGGTCTGGGAGATCTGGTGTTAACCTGCACCAGCAGCATAAGCAGAAATTACCGTGTTGGACTAAAGCTTGGTCAGGGCATGGGCCTGGAAGAAATTTTAAGCGACATGAACATGGTTGCAGAAGGTGTTTATACGACTCGCGCTGCATTCTTTCTGGCACAGAAGTATCAGGTTGATATGCCGATTACCAGTGAGGTTTACCACCTTCTCTATGAAAAAAAACCAGCACAGCAGGCAGTAAAAGATCTGATGGGAAGAAATTTAAAAAGAGAAGTCCCCGTTTAATATCGCTACAACAGCACAGGTCCAGACAATAGACAGTTCAGCATCAATAACAAAAGATTATTTACCCAGAAGTGAATTGCCCAACGGGAAAACTTAAAACACAGTAATTGTACCGGCTCAAAACAGTTTTGACGTGTCTCTGAACCGGCCTCAATTTAATGACCCCCTAATCAGAACGTGATAAAGAAAAAAACGTTATACCTGCATATAGGCAAAGAACTGGCAGGCCCCTTTATTCTGGGACTTTTAATTTTTACTTTTATCCTTTTGACCAATAGAATCCTTAAGCTCATGGATCTGGTAGTCAACAAAGGGGTGGGACTGGATGAGGTTATCAAGCTGATAGTCTATCTGCTTCCTTCATTTTTAATACTCACCATTCCCATGTCACTACTCTTGGCCATACTCATAACCCTTGGAAGGCTTTCAGCGGACGGAGAAATTATAGCCTTGAGAGCATCGGGAATAAGCCTCTATCAAATCTTGCCGCCCTTTTTTTCGCTGTGTATCACAGGATTTATCCTTACCAATGTTTTCACGCTGGTTCTGCTCCCCCAGGGAAACAGTGCCTTCCGGACTCACCTTTTTAGTATTTCTAAAAGGCATTCTGAAGCAAATCTGCAGGAGCGAATATTTAATGATGATTTTGAAGGGCTCATAATCTATGTCAATGAAATTCCGGGGCTGGGAAAGCCCATGAAAGGTATTTTTATTTCTGATAAAAGAGAATCTGAGCTTCCCAGCCTGATTATTGGTGAAGAGGGTATCATTATCTCTGATCAAAAATCCATGAAGGTTACGCTGAGGCTTTTCAATGGAAGTATTCACCGGTCATCCAGAGATTCTATAACCTATGAAAAAGCAACCTTTAAAACCTATGATATGAATCTGTTAACCGGGGAGGGTGAGGCTGAGCGGGGAAACGAGGTAAAATACAGCGAGATGAGCATTTCAGAACTAGTGAACCTGTTGCTGGACAGGAAGCGGGGGAATAAATCTGCCATAAAGATTCAGACTGAACTGCATAAGCGGTTTGCATTTCCCTTTGCCTGCCTGGTTCTCGGGCTTATAGGAATTCCTGTCGGCGCATATAAGAGAAGAGGCAGCAGGTCCTATGGATTTGTTCTCTGCATTATAGTGATTTTCCTCTACTACCTGTTTCTCAACTTTGGAGAAGCTATGGCAAAGCGGGGTATACTGTACCCAGCGCTAGGCATATGGATGCCAAACATTACACTGGGCATAGTGGGGAGCTATTTTCTCCGGGTAGTTGGAAGAGAACGCCCCATACCATTTATGAACTGGATAGATGAAAAGATAACCCTTATTAGTGACATCATCAAGCGAAGGCTTGAAAAAGTATAATAGGATTATGATCCGAGGATAGATACCAGTGTTAATCATTACACGATATTTTACCAGAGAATTTCTAAAGATATTTTTTTTGTGTCAGGCAACCTTTGTCACCCTTTATCTGCTGGTAGATCTTTTTGAAAACTTAGACAGTGTTATTAAAAATAAAGCCCCGCTGGGTGCCGTTATTCGCTATTTCCTGTTTAACGTGCCGCTGGTGGTATACCAGGTAAGCCCGCTGGCAGTACTGCTCTGCACATTTATTACCATCGGGCTTTTTGTCAGATACAATGAAATCACTGCTCTCAAGGCGCATGGAATAAGCCTTTTCAGCGTTTTTAATGTGTTTCTTTTCATCTCCATGTTTACCGGGTTATTTTCCCTGGGGCTTCAGGAGTATGTCCTGCCATATACCAACCGACAGCTGAAAGAGATAAAAAATGTGCAGATAAAGGGGAAGCAGAGCACAACTATTTTCACAAGGGACAATTTCTGGTATCGAACTCAGGATGCCATTTTCAACATAGAATATTTTTATCCCGGCAAAAACATGCTTCAGGGAATAACCATCTATTATTTCTCTCCTGACTTTCATTTGCGCGAGAGGATAGATGCAAAATGGGCGGTTTGGAGAAATGATGGAGACTGGACATTTCACGATGGCATGGTAAGGGTGTTGCAAACGGATGCGGAGATAAAGACAGAATTATTCAAAGAGAAAGTGATTGCACTACACGAGACACCAGAAGATTTCAAACTGTCACAGAAGATGGGCGAAGAGATGAGCTTTGGCGAGATAAGAGCTTTTGTCAACAAGGTGAGCAGTGAGGGGTATGACACAACCCCCTATGAAGTAGATATGCACGCAAAAATTTCATATCCATGCATCAATATCATTATGGCTATTCTTGGTATTCCTTTTGCCTTGATGATCGGCAGAAGCGGGGGCATGGCGCTGGGCATTACCACAAGCGTGTTTATCGGGTTTTTCTACTGGATATTCTTTGCCTTGTGTCTTTCTCTCGGGAAAAGCAGCTCCCTGCCGCCGTTATTATCTGCCTGGATGGCAAACGCAGCATTTGGCGCGCTGGGTGTTTATATGTTTTTGCAGGTAAAACAGTAGAACGCCTTTTTAAACCCGAACGATAGAACACGCTATGAAGTGTTGCCGAATTAACATGCCTCTATTTGTTATATCTAAAACAAAAAGTTCCCGTTCACATTATTTAAATTGACTTTTAATAAAAACTCTTTTATTAAGCACATTCTAACCGTAACACTTTAAATTTTTTTACTTTTAACATAGGAGGAGTATTCATCAATGTCAATGACGAGTTATTTATTCACGTCGGAGTCGGTGACAGAAGGGCATCCGGACAAGGTAGCAGATCAGATATCGGATGCGGTGCTTGATTCGATCATCGGGCAGGACCAGAACTGCCGGGTAGCCTGTGAGACGCTGGTAACGACGGGGCTGGCGATGATCGCGGGGGAAATAACGACAGACTGCTATGTACACCTGCCGGACATCGTGCGGGAGACGATAAAGGGGATCGGGTACAATGACTCAGCGATGGGATTTGACTGGGAGACGTGCGCGGTGATGAGCAGTATAGACCGGCAGTCACCGGACATCGCGATGGGCGTGAATGCGGGCAAGGATCATGAGCAGGGGGCGGGAGACCAGGGGCTGATGTTTGGCTATGCGTGCACGGAGACAGCGGAGCTGATGCCGATGTCGATCCAGTATGCACACCAGTTGACAAAGCGGCTGGCGCAGGTACGAAAAGACGGGACACTTGACTTTTTGCGGCCGGACGGCAAATCGCAGGTGACCATAGAGTATCATAACCGCAAGCCGGTGCGGGTGGACACGGTCGTGATAGCATCCCAGCACACCCCGGAGGTTAAGGATAAGGCATTACGGGAAGGGATTATCGAGGAAGTGGTGAAGAAGGTAATCCCGAAGGGGCAGATGGATAAGAACACGAAGCTTTTCATCAATGCCACGGGACGGTTTGTGGTCGGAGGGCCGAAAGGGGACTGCGGGCTGACGGGGCGGAAGATAATCTGTGACACCTATGGCGGACAGGGGGGCCACGGGGGCGGAGCGTTTTCGGGGAAAGACCCGTCCAAGGTGGACCGGTCGGCATCGTATATGGCACGGTATGTGGCAAAGAACATTGTGGCAGCGGGACTGGCAAGCCAGTGCGAGGTACAGTTAGCCTACTGCATAGGGGTGGCCAAACCGGTATCGGTCATGATAAATACGTTCCGGACGAGTAAGATACCGCCGGACCGGATCGCAGAGATCGTGAACGAGGTATTTGATTTTCGGCCGGCGCAGATTATAAAGTACCTGAACCTGCTGCGGCCGATCTACAAGAAGACGGCAGCATACGGGCATTTTGGGAGAACGGATAAAGACTTTACGTGGGAGCGCACGGATAAGGCCGGGATACTGAAAGATAAAGCGGGAGTTGATTAAACAAGGCACAGAGGTGGAAGGCAGAAGATAGATATTTATTATCCTGGATTCTGATTTCTGTCTCCTGAATACTACAAAAGAGAAAGTGGGGTTGCCATGTCTTTAGACGTTTATGCATTTGGCAGTGCTTTGATGGATATTCAGGTGAATGTGGAAGACCATCTGTTTGATGAGCTTAATGTACAAAAAGGCAACATGTATCTGACTGACCGCACCCGCCAGGAAGAGGTGTTAAAAAAATTGCTCGGAGAAAGTTTTGCCGACCTGGGTTCCCTTGGTAACAAGGCAAACCTTGCTGCAGGCGGAAGTGCAGCCAATACGGTTTATGGAATAGCCCAGCTTGGCGGCAAAGCCGCCCTGTGCGGGAAAGTGGCACATGATCCTTTCGGTTCCCTTTATATCAGGGACATGCAGAACGGTGGCGTGCAGTTTAATGAAAAAATGGTGGAGGGGATGACCGGTACGTGCATAGTTCTCATCTCTGACGATGCACAGCGCACCATGCTCACCTGCCTGGCAGTCTCAAGCGAGATAACCTATGATGACCTGGATGAACAGCACCTGAAGGAAAGCACGTATATCTACATTGAGGGATATCTCTTTGACAGTGCGGTTGCAACACAGACCCTGCTGAAAGCTATTCATACGGCAAAAAAGAATAATGTCCGGGTAGCCCTTTCAGCATCAGATGCCTTTTGCATTGAACGGCATAAGGAGCAGTTTGTCCAGTTGGTAAAAACTGATGTTGACCTTCTGTTTGCAAATGCACAGGAGGCACAGTATCTTACTGATACGAATTCTCTTGATGAAGCAATCAAAGTACTGTCGGGCTGGTGCTCACAGAGCGCAATAACAGATGGTGCGCATGGCTCAATTCTATGTTTTAATGGCGAGCAGCACAAAATCACCCCTCATCCCGTGATTGCCATAGATACAACCGGAGCCGGCGATTCCTATGCAGCAGGACTTTTATTCGGGCTCACCAATGGTTATTCCCTTGAGGCAAGTGGTAAAATCGCCAGTTATTTTTCCTCCCGCATTGTCTTTCAGATGGGTCCGCGCTATGCCGGAAATATCAGGGAAGAAATAAAAGAGATCGGCCTTTAAATCCTGCCACTGAACTGCACTGAAAAACACAGATTCAATATCCTGTAGCAACACTCTTCTGTGAGTTCTGTGAAATTCTGTGGCCTGTTTCTCATCCCGCAATCCACCGTTACTTTTAAAATCTGGAACTCAAGGTTTAAATACTTCTTATTGTACTCAACAATTAGCCACAGAACACACGGAACAACACAGAATTATTCCTCCCTTTTAAAAGGGGGGTTAGGTGGGATTTTTATTTTAAAACTTCAGTGATTTCTGTGAAATTCTGTGGCCTGTTTCTCTTTTTTCCGATTCACCGACTCACCCATTTTCCTCTTGACCTCTTAGCCTTTTCGCCTTTTTCACCCATTCACCGATCAACCCTTTTCACCTTGCACTTTTCACTATCCCGTATATGCCCATCAAGTATACCTCACTCACCCTACAAAACAGGTTTTCAGTCCCTGCTGATGGGCGGCTTCCTGCTGTTTTTTATCAGAAGTTATAAAAGTTAAATCAATGTGCGCGGAGTCCCGGAAAATAATTGCTGAAGCTATATGAATTGCATCAAGCGCCCGTGCATTAGATTGGAGCGCCACTGTCTCAGCCTTCAGGAGCACCTCATCCGTCAGCCTTATAATTTCCATATACGAAGCATCTTTCCGGATCTGATTTACTATCTTCTCAAAACCCTTAGAGCCTATTTCTTTGCTCTGTCTTTTCCTTGATAATGCTGAAAAACACTCTATTACCAGTAAAGCAG
>CAIYCZ010000339.1 GCA_903924805.1 uncultured delta proteobacterium
ACTAACCGTTGGCTTCAATCCAAGTAATACGGCAGCAAACGAGAAAAGCAACACAGCAAATGACGCAGTCCGGTTCGGCACTTCTCTACACCTCCTTAAAATACGTTTGTCGTAATATTATATTCGCGGGTTCAATAATGAAGTGCAACACTTGGAGAAGCAGGAAGGGGACTGGTACTCTAAGTGGATATGGGAAAACAATACCGGCATTTGAGCATAGATGAGAGGGAGCAAATAGCTCAGTTAAGGAACGAACACACAGGGCTGAGGGAGATAGCACGTCAACTTGGGCGTGATAAGGGGACCATATCGAGGGAAGTGAAGCGCAATGGAGCCCCACTATACAACAGCTATACCCCGTGTCGGGCTCAGCATCGTTCTGATGAGCGGAGAAGGACGGCAAGCCGCCGGGAGCGACTTAGAGGCGAGACTCTCAGGGGGTATGTACATGAGAAGCTTTTTGTAGGGTGGGCGCCTGAACAGATATCGGGTCGGTTGCCTTTAGAGCACCCGGGGCTGAGCATTAGCGCTGAAGCGATTTATCAGTATATCTATGATGCAAAGTCTGAAGACCGGGAAGACCTGATAGCTTGTCTGCGGCGCAGCCACAAGAAGCGCAAACAGCGTGCAGTTGGTCGAAAGCAGAAAAAGACGAAGATACCGAATCGTATATCTATTGAGGACCGACCTCAGTCAGTAGAAGGCCGCAGAACATATGGGCATTGGGAAGGGGACAGCATAATCTCACGTAAAAGCACCTTTGCGCTCAATAGTTTAACAGAACGCAAAAGCAGGCTTATCATGATTACACGGATGAAACGCAAGGGAGCTAAAGAGACACTGGATGCTGTAACTAACCGGTTAGGAGTATTGCCACAG
Source organism: uncultured delta proteobacterium (assembly GCA_903924805.1). Classification (GTDB taxonomy): domain Bacteria; phylum Desulfobacterota; class WTBG01; order CAIYCZ01; family CAIYCZ01; genus CAIYCZ01. The sequence continues at coordinate 880 of CAIYCZ010000339.1, forward strand.
AAATTCCGCAGAACATTGACCCTTGATAATGGGACAGAGAACACCAAGCATGCGGTAATCACCGAAGGGATCGGGATTAAATGCTACTTTGCACATCCGTATGCCTCGTGGGAAAGAGGTACAAATGAGAATGCAAATGGCCTCGTTAGATGGTATTTCCCAAAAGGTACTGATTTTGCTAACATAACTGACGACCAGGTGGCTCTCGTGGAGAGCCGGTTGAATAATCGGCCAAGAAAGTGCCTGGGATTCAGAACGCCGATTGAAGCCGCTGCTTCATCTGTTGCACTTCGACATTGAATGTGGGCATTCAATAGAGGGTTTTATACAAAAAATATCTCAAACAGTCAGGGCGGGGAATCAAACACAAAGGTAGCAGGAAAAGAGAGCGGAAGCAGGCTGTATTTTTATTTTTTACACAGGCTAGACGCCTGCCCCGTACCGCTGGTGCGCTTCTACGAGGGAGACCAGGGCCGAATCCATTATCTGGTCAATGAGCGGCATGGCTGCTAGTACGGACTCTCCAATAAGTTCTTTTTTACGCAACATTTGCGTGACAATTTCGCCGACGGGATCTCGATGAGAAATAAAAGCCTGCACCGAGTCTGTCAAAGGCACTCCCTCGGCCGCCAGAGTGTCCCCGAAACTGCGTC
>CAIYCZ010000340.1 GCA_903924805.1 uncultured delta proteobacterium
AAGTTTCCTTCAAGATCAATTTTCCCAATTACTATTTTCTTTTCCTGAATCTCCGGATAAAACTCCTCGAACTCAACTCCGAGTGCAGATGGCAGCAGGGTAAGGGTGTAGATGCCCGGTTTGGAGAAATCAAGGACTACTGCACCGGTTATGGTGCCCCGATAGGCAAAAAGCTTGATATTATTAAACGACAGGACGCCGTCTTTTATGGAGGGAAACGTAGTGCCGTCCTTAAAGTGCCAGCTCATGAATTTACCATCCTTGACTTTTCCGGTAGAATTTATGATAAGCCGAAGGAAAAACGGTTTATGTTCTGGCGCTGCCAGGGAATCAGGCGTTGGAGGGTTTGCTCCTGCAGATGGTGCTGGTAATTTTTCATGGGCACTGAATAGCTTCTTAAGCTGAATGACTGTTTCGATAAAATCATCCAGGTCAAGATACGATATATCAACATTGAAATTTCCCCGGGGAGGTTCTTCACCACCATACAGATCGCCGGACACCGTTAATACGGTCTTTCCAAAATTGGCGGGTGATTGAGTAACCGTTAATGTCTTTCCCTGTATGGCTGCCTGCAGGTTTATGGCAAGAAGGGTAGAGTCGGCAGATGTTTTTTTAATCTCGAAACCGTTTGCATTAAAAGAAGCTTTTACTACTCCGGCCTGCGGGTTAAGCAGCGGAATCTGGCAGGTGCCTGTCCCTTGCAGCAGTGCTTTGATGGTGACATCGGGAGGCAATAACGGGAGCCGCAGGGAGCTTAAATCCAGGCTGTTGAACTGATAACTGCCTTCGATGACCGGTGCTTCCCAATTTTTTATGACCCCTGAGAAGAGAAAATCGTTATTATTAAGCGTAACGTTTACATCAAGTGCCTTTGGCAGTTCACTGGATAAAAAAGCACCTTTAACCACTATGGCATTTTGCAGGTCAAGCGGCTTTCCAATTGATTGACCGATAGTATAATCTGCTTTCGTCAGATCGATAATCGACGAGAACGATGCGCTCTGGCTTCCAGAGAGGGGAACCTGGATGTCTGTTGTCGCCCTAATAACTCCTGATGAAAATGCTGCTGCCGTATCAGCAGAGGTGTTCTGCGTGTTTCCCTGCATGAGTGAAGAAAGCAGGGGCTTACATGATGCAGATGGAAGAGTTGAGATGATTGCAAGCTTCAGGGAAGGATTTTTAAACGGGTTGGTAATGGTACCATGCAGTTCATGGGAATCCTCGGGAAACCACTGGGCGCGGACATTTGAAATATGAATGCTGTCCCCGGTAAGTTTAAACGATCCGCTTACCAGTTTCAGGTGTGGCAGTGTTTCCCTTATTGAGAGCAGCATATGGTGAATATCACCCTCACCGGCAAGTACCTCCAGACTGGTTCCCTGAGCGTTATTTGTTTTCCAATTCAGGTGCAGATTTTTCAGCGACATGGTACCCTGGACTATTTTGTTGAGCACTTCAGGCAGGTAGTCTTTAACAATCTGTGGAGGTATATGCTGCCGTATCTGCTCCCAGGAGAAGGGATTTGTGTGAACCCGGGCATCAATAGTAAATGAATCCGTGTTAATACCAGTCAATAATAGATCGCCTTTCATGACAATGCCGGGAAGCGCCAGCTCGCTATTTCTAAAGAAAATGCCATTCCGATCATACGCTGCATTAATTTTAAAAACGCCGGGAGGGATGGTGAACGGCGCACGCGCCTGACTGCTGCAGGTAATGGCACCGGATGCAAACGATCCTCTTACGGTCAGGGCGTGCGGGGTACGCA
>CAIYCZ010000341.1 GCA_903924805.1 uncultured delta proteobacterium
AGAAACGCACATCATCCATCAATCCATTATAATATCTTACGAACCGGATCTCGTTTATAACTTCATCTACGAGTCTAAATCTAATATTTTTACCAGACATGCGGAAGCAATAGTTGCAGGAGAAAGGACACCCTTTTGATGTATAGATTTCAAAACAGCGGCCAGACCTCTTTAAGAAGTTTATGTATTTTCCCATGGGAAATGCTTCATATTCTGGCCGTGGTGTTTTTGTGATATCCGGCGGGTTGTTATAGCACTGAGTAGAATAAATACCATTTCCATCTTTTATCTTGATGCCCGGCACCTGTGTTAAAGATGTCCCTGATGCTATCGCATCAATAATCCACTTAATTTTATCATCTCCTTCGCCAAGAACAAACGCATCAGCGCCGATAGTATTTAAAATAATATCCGGTGCAGTTGTTGCTAGACTTCCACCAAGTACCAGAAGGCTTTCCGGCCATACGTTTTTTATTATCTCTGCTAATGTGCGACACCGTACATAATTTGTGATCATGCCAGTTAGCAATACAACATCAGGTTTACGTAAAGCCTTTTCCAAAAATGATGCCTTTGCCTGATCATCAATTCGATCAGCATCAAAATCAATCACCTGAACTTCACATCCCTTGTTTGCAACAATTGCAACAATTGTGGCCAGGCCCAAGGGGAATGACAGGAAATATTCATCATACCACTGGGGGTTGATAGCTAAACACCGTAGTCTGCTCATTCCGTTATGTTTCCCCTTCAGGCTTATCCCCGAGCTGCTCAGTGGAAGGCCGGTGGCACATGGTGCAGCACGGTATGGAAAGCCGTTCCCGGTCCAGCTGCGTTCTGCGGTAGCTCTCCATGGCTTTTCCAAGCCAGACTTCCTGTATGGTGTGCTCGCGTAAATCGCCGATTTTTGTGTGCAGATTCCAGTCGGAAATGCACAGCGGGATTTCCCCGTTCCAGGTAATGGTGATGCGCTGCCAGGGATACTGGCAGATAAAGTCTTTATCCTGCGGCACTTCCCGGAGAGAGTAGTCATTTTCAGGATCAAAGTTTATTTTATCCGTAATGTCTTTGAAATGGCGGTAATACGATCCCGGGTCATCTTTGATGTAGGTCCAGATAGCCTGAATCTTCAGGCGGGGAAAGCCCCTGCCAATGCGGTTTTTCAGGTGGTAAAAATTTCTGACCTTTTCCGTGATTTCCCTGAAGGTGTTGGGCTTGCGAAGCCGGTTGTAATGCTGCTCCATACCGTCAATGGATACCGTGATATAATCCAGTCCTGCCCTGACAAGCCCTTCTGCCAGACCGCCCTCAAGAAGACGGCCGTTAGTAATAAAAGAAACTTCCCTGATTCCTTTTTTCTTCGCATATTCAACCATTTCAACGAGACGCGGATTGAGGGTTGACTCTCCCCGCCAACTCAAGCGTATGGAATACAGGCCATGTTCAGCGCATTCATCAATCCCCTTCCGGTACAGGGCAAAATCCATATCCCCGTAATCTTTTTTTGCAATATGGGGTCTGAAGCACATCGGACAGTCCAGGTTGCAGCGAAAGCTTGCCTCAAAATCAACATGCAGGGGAAACGGCGCAACATAGTGCCAACGGGGGTAACTGAACCACTGGTATCTGTTGACGCAGTAATCTTCAAAATGCTGCCGGCACTCTTCCCACAGGCGTTCCCGTTCATACGAGTCAAGTGAGAACTGATGGTGGTTTATCTTCATTTCCTGCTGTTCTTTATCTGTCTTCACGTTAATGCCTCTCACGCGCCGGTCAAAACAGCGGTTAATTCGTTAAATGAAAAAGCAAGCGGCAGGTTCTTTACCGCAAAAAGGTTTTTTATCTGTTCCAGATCCTCGGGCGTGTCAATTGAGAGTTTAAAGCGAGAATAGTCGTATCTCTCCCCATGATTGTAATAGCGGACCCGGTACCGGGAATCTCTGTCTAGAAAATAATAATTAATATGTTCACGCTCCTTTTGCCGGTTAGCATTATGGTTAGCTTCCTCCAGCATCCTGAACGTAAAAATCTCCACATCGAGCCCTTCCGGGAAATTGGCATGCTGCCGGTTGCTCAGATAATCTATCCACTGCCGGTTGTTCAGATAATAGCAGATCATATCGTCAACAATGTCCGGCACAACCAGTGGGCAGTCAGACGTAATGCGGACAATGATATCCAGTCCCCATATCCTGGAAGCCCGATAAAAGCGGTCAAGACAGTCATCCTCGCTCCCGCGATAATACAGATAATTATGCTGTTTCAACCATGCCTCCAGCATATCATCCGCGGGATTCGTTGTAGTAGCAACTATCAATCTGTCAACGCGTGTACAGGTTGAAAGGCGCTCTATCAGATAGCCGACAACACTTTTCCCCCCGGCCAAATCTTTAAAAATTTTTCCGGGCAGGCGCGTCGAACTCAAGCGGGCCTGCACAACAATCCCCACACACGGGTTAATAGCGTTTGAAGACATCGGTCGCAATAGGGCCTTTAAGTAAAGAAGGCAGATTACCCTGGTCCAATGCATCGCGGATAACGCGTAAAACTTCAGCGGCTATCGTGATGCTGGCCTGAATATCTTCGCTGGTATGGGAAAAACATGTGAAATGGCCATACCCCAGGAATACTCCTCTGGCAAGGCATTCCTGTCTGAACAGCGTTTCTATCATTTTTCCTGAAGCGCCAGCCATGTCCCGGAACACCAGAAATGTCTTATGCGGCATGCCTTCACAGGTTGCATCAATCCCCTGCTGTTCCAGCGCCGCGTTGAGGCCATCTTTCAATTGCTGTCCCAGCGCCAGGATATAGTCAGTGACCTTTTTCTCTCTGAGGATATCTATGGTCCTGATAGCAGCTGCTATGGAGAGCAGTTCACCGCCAAACGTGGATGAAATGAACACCCGGTTTTCAACAGCATTCATAATGTCCCTGTTGCCGACGAGCGCTGATACAGGATAGCCGTTTGCCATAGCCTTCCCAAAAGCGCTGAGGTCCGGCTTAACTGAAAAGTATGACTGTGCTCCTCCCAGGCTCAGGCGAAACCCGGTAATAATTTCATCGAAAATAAGCAGGGCATTGTTTTTCCGTGCCAGTGCACTAACCCTCTCAAGAAAATGGTGCTCAGGGGCATACATGCCTACCGGCTCTAATATAACCGCAGCTACCTTTCCTGCATGCTGATCAAAAATACTCTGCAGAGAATGTATATCATTATACATGAACTCACATATCAATTTGCTAAGCGCTGCCGGTACACCGGCATTGCGGGTGGTACGTATAACCGTCCAATCGTGCCATCCATGGTAACCGCACACAGCTACCATTTCCCTGCCGGTATACGCTCGCGCCACTCTTACGGCTGCAGACATGGCGTCTGAACCTGTTTTTAAAATCCTCACTTTCTCAGCAGAGGGAATGATGTCACACAGCAGTTCGGCAAGCTCCAGCTCGCGCCTACTTGACAGGCTATAGAGAATGCCTTTTGCCATCTGCTCTGCTACGGTGCGGTCAACATCATTGTATGCATGGCCCAGCACAACAGCCCCCAATGCCAGCGGGTAGTCTATGTAGCGATTGCCGTCACTGTCCCAGAAATATGCCCCCTGTGCCCGCTCAGCAAAAACAGGGCATGCTCCCGGTGCAATGTGCATGGGTGATTTAGAAAGCGTCAGCACCCCGTTTAAGAAAAGGTTGTTTGCCTTCTCCCACAGCTTGTATGATTCAGTGTATTTGCTCCAATATGAAGTCACGGTTGTTCAGAGATAAAATTCTTTTTTTTGAGCAAGCCAGTCTGTTAAATCTCCCGTTGAAACCCACACGACACAGTCCTTGCACACCGGATATATATCGTAGTGTTTTTCTAACTGAGCCTTGCGGGCTGCCTTTATTTCCCGGGAATTCCATATCTGATGAAGTGTTTGCCTGGTGGCATCACCCACGTTAATCTCTGTCTGCCAGTCAACCGAACAGACGGTCACCTCTCCATTCCAATTTATTGCGAGGGCATACCACATAATTACGCAGGGGTACCGCGCAGCAGAGTGCTCGTCAGTTACCGCGAGATGTTTTATTGCTCCGCTCCAGCTGTGAATGCCGGTAACCTGGACCATGTCGGCCACACCCTGCCATTTTTCAAAAAAATCCTGAATTTCTTCACGGGTAATTTCTTCAAACTCCATTATCTTAACACGGACAAACGGATGCGTCAGCCCCCGCCTTTTACGCTTCTCAAAAAACCGGAGCACATTATGCTCAACTGTTTCCAGACAGTCTAACCCCTTATGTTTTTTATAGGTCTCGCGGCGTGCAGCATCAAGGCTTACGGTTATATCATCAATACCTGAATCGAGCAGTTCATCAATGACGTTGTCATTCCAGCACATGGCATTGGTATTCACATGAATGGTTTTTGCGACATCTTTTCTCCTGGCATAGCGGATCATGTCAATAAAACGCGGATGCAGAAAAGATTCCCCGTCCTTATGGAGATTGAGCATAAGTAATTTCTCATGTGTTGCAGCCTCATCAATAATGCGCGTATACAGCTCCCAGTCCATAGTGCCAATGCCCTTAGCAGCCCGCGCTCGTGGGCAGTATACACACTGGAGGTTGCAGCGATTGGTCGGCTCAATATTTAATACGTTTGGGAATTTTGTATTGATAACGCGCTGTATGGTTGCCGGCTTAAGGCACGTCAGTGTCCCCTCCACATAATCCTCATGGATCGTGCGATGATAATCTGTGGTAGGTCCTCTTCCCATGTTATGCAACTGCCTGAAGATGTTTTGCAATACGGTAATTGCCCAGGTACAACTCATGAATGCCGGTTCCAAAAAACGTGCGGATGGCATCCTTTGGAGTACACACAATGGGCTCATCATTGTCATTAAAAGAAGTATTCAGCACAACCGGTACCCCGGTAAGCTTGCGAAATTCATCTATCAATGTCCAGTACCGGTGATTGATAGATTTTTTAACGGTTTGCACCCTTCCGGTGCCGTCTTTATGGACGACAGCAGGTATGATGCTCTTTTTAAGAGTCCTTACCGGATACACCTTTTGCATAAAAGGACTCGGGAAATCAGTCTCAAAATAGTCCTTCTGATATTCTTCCAGGACCGACGGTGCAAACGGACGGTACCATTCGCGGTGCTTTATTAACCGGTTAATTTTATCTTTCATATCCGGGTCGCGAGGGTCTGCTAAAATTGAACGGTTACCCAGTGCGCGCTGCCCAAACTCCATTCTGCCCTGAAACCAGCCAATTACTTTATTTTCAGCTATTGCCTGTGCT
>CAIYCZ010000342.1 GCA_903924805.1 uncultured delta proteobacterium
AATTAAGCAGCTTATTCTTTTTCTGCTTTCTGTTTTTCCTTTTTCCCTTTGGCTGCTGCAGCGTGCAGTAACCCATCGTGCAGGTTGAAAACTAAAAAGCTTGCGGGGCGATAAAAAAACAAGCCTAAAAAGGCTCCTGCCCTTTTAGGCTTGCTGCAATGGTTCCACTTAATGATACAATAAACTATTTTATTTTTTTCTCTCTCCGCATGACCGGCTGTTTTTCCTTTTTGGTTTTTTCTTTAGCGGGCTTTTTCTCTTTCTCTTTCTTTTTTTCTTGAGTTGCCTTCTGCTTTCCCTGTACCACCAGTTCAATAATGGACACCGGCGCGTTATCTCCGAGGCGCCTGCGTATCTTCAAAATTCTGGTATAGCCTCCGGACCGATCCTTGAATCGCGGCGCAACCTCGTCAAAAAGCTTTTTGCCGACCGTCTCACTGCGGATTATCTGCATGGCCTGGCGGCGTGCATGCAGATCTCCGCGCTTTCCCAGCGTAATCATTTTATCTGCCAGCCGCTTTAACTCCTTTGCCTTTGCATCAGTGGTTTCAATTCTTTCATGTTCTAACAGGGAGGTAACCATATTGCGCAGCGTTGCCTTGCGGTGGCTGGCAGTCCTTCCCAGTCTTCTTCCGGCCTTCAAATGTCTCATTGTTCCAATCCTTACGCCTGATACGTCTTCAGGCGATTATTCTTCGTCTTTTTTTGGTTTTCCGCTATCTGCAGGAGGTACAAACCCGTCAATCTTCATCCCGAGCGTTAACCCCATCTCCGACAGTATTTCCTTTATCTCGTTGAGAGATTTTCTCCCGAAATTCTTGGTCTTCAGCATTTCCCCTTCTGTCTTTTGCACCAGCTCCCAGATGTACCTGATGTTTGCATTCCTCAGACAGTTGGAAGAGCGCACCGAAAGCTCAAGCTCTTCAATGCTCCGGTACAGGTTTTCATTGACCTGAGTTTTCGTCGTCTTCTCTTCAGGCAGCGGCTCTATGTCTTCTTCAAAATTGATGAACAGCTTGAGCTGTGTCTTCAGAATTTTTGCAGCATAGGCGACTGCATCTTCAGGCGTAACACTTCCGTCAGTCCATATTTCAAAAGTGAGCTTGTCATAATCGGTTATCTGGCCGACACGGGCATGGGTAACCGTATAGTTGACCTTTCTGACAGGGCTGAAGATAGCATCAATGGGGATGGTGCCAATGGGCTGATTGGGATGACGGTTCTTTTCTGCAGGACAGTACCCTCGTCCAAGCGCAATGGTCATATCCATATTCAAGCTTGCATCGGAAGCCAGGGTTGCGATGTGCTGTTCAGGGTTGAGCACTTCTACATTACTGTTCCCCACAATATCAGCTGCCGTAACTTCACGCTCTCCCTTGGTTTTAATAAAGACCGTTTCCGGCCCTTCGGAAGACAACTTGAAGCGGACCTCTTTTAAATTAAGGACTATTTCGGTAACGTCCTCGCGCACCCCTGGTATGGTAGAAAATTCATGCAGTATGCCGTCAATGCGCAGCGCAGTTATGGCGGCACCCTGGAGGGAAGCAAGCAGAATCCTGCGCAACGAATTTCCCAGGGTTATGCCAAACCCCCGCTCAAAAGGCTCTGCAGTAAATTTACCGTAAAATCTTGACAGTGTCTCTTCTTCGACTTCAAGACGTTTTGGTTGTATAATTGCTTGCCACGGTCGCTGCATAGAGTTCCTCACCTTATAAAATTATGCCCCTAAAAAAGGGCATTCTTATCGACTATAGAGCTCGACAATAATCTGCTCTCTAATCGGCATGGTTATATCTTCGCGGTTCGGAAGTGATACCACCGTACCGGAAAATGAATCCTTGTCTAACTCGAGCCATCGGGAAATTCCCCGCCGGCTTGCCACTTCCATTGCCTCTTTAATCTTTTCTATTTTCTGGCTCTTTTCACGCAGCTGAACCGTATCGCCCGACTTGACCAGATATGACGCGATGGTGACCTTTTTCCTGTTCACCATCAGGTGTCCGTTTCGAACCAGCTGGCGTGCCTCAGCGCGGGATACCGCAAACCCCAGTCGATATACAATATTGTCAAGCCGTCTCTCTAAAAAGACCAGAAGGTTTTCTCCGGTGATCCCTTTCTGCTGCGCTGCCCGTTCGAAATAATTCTTAAACTGCTTCTCGAGCACTCCGTATGTCCGTTTCAGTTTCTGTTTTTCGCGCAATTGATCACCATAATCGGTGCGCTTGGCGCGCCGCTGCCCATGCTGTCCGGGTGCGTATTGGCGCCGTTCAGCTGCACATTTGTCGGTATAACATCGCTCACCTTTTAGAAACAGTTTTGTGCTTTCCCTGCGGCAAAGCCTGCATGCGGGACCTCGATAGCGTGCCAAAAAAGTTCTCCTTTCCTGAGATATACCACCAGGAGTGGCAGTGTTCTCTATGACCGTTTTACAACTGCGTTATACTCTTCGCCGTTTCGGTTGCCTGCATCCGTTGTGAGGAATGGGGGTGACGTCGCGGATGAGTTTAATGCTGAACCCCACAGCCTGCAGCGATCGCAGTGCTGCCTCACGTCCTGATCCAGGGCCTTTTATATAAACATCGAGATTCTTAATCCCGTGTTCCTTTGCTTTTTTTGCCACGTCTTCTGCTGCCTGGCTTGCTGCATACGGCGTATTCTTTCGGGAGCCCTTAAACCCTACCACCCCTGCGCTTGACCAGGCAATCGTATTGCCAACCATATCCGTGATGGTGATGACGGTATTATTGAATGTGGACTGAATATGGGCAATTCCGTTGGGGATGTTTTTCTTTTCCTTTTTCTTCCGTGTTTTTTTCTGTTCTGCCATTCATTCCCTCAATGTTTATTTAGCAGCTACTTTTTTCTTGCTGCCTACCGTTGCTCTGCGGGGACCTTTACGGGTGCGGGCATTGGTATGGGTTCTCTGTCCCCGGGTCGGCAGGCCTTTTCGATGGCGAAGCCCGCGGTATGAACCGATGTCCATAAGCCGCTTGATATTCATGGATATCTCTTTCCGCAGATCACCTTCAACCTTATAGTTTTGATTGATGATATCCTGAATCTTTGCGACTTCCTGGTCCGAGAGCGCATCGGCTTTCCGGGAAAAATCGACCCCTGCCTCACTCAGAATCTGTTGAGCACTCGTCCTGCTAATGCCGTAGATATAGGTTAAGGCAATAGCTATTTGCTTTGATTTTGGTAAGTCCACACCGGCAATTCGCGACACAGTGTTCTCCTTCTCTTAAACCCGGTTGTATATCTTAGCCCTGGCGCTGCTTGTGTTTTGGGTTTTCACAGATAACGCGCACAACGCCTTTTCGCTTAATGATGGTGCATTTATCACATATTTTTTTTACAGATGCCCGAACTTTCATATACTCTCACATGCAGGTAAAAAGGTGGTCATTTGCTCCGATAGATAATCCGGCCCTTGTTTAAATCATAGGGAGAGAACTGCACCATTACCCTGTCGCCGGGAAGTATTTTTATGTAGTGCATACGCATCTTGCCTGATATATGGGCAAGCACCTTGTGCCCGTTTTCCAGTTCCACGCGGAACGTGGCGTTAGGCAGCGTTTCCAGTACGGTTCCCTCAAACTCTAAACAATCTTCCTTTGCCATAAGCTGTGCAGGTAAAGGCTGTTATGATACAAGGCCTGCTTCTTGTAATACCCCTGTTATTTTATTAAAATGTCCTTAATGGTACCAATCCCGTTAACCGTATGTAACAGTTGCTGCTCATCCGCTCCTGTCCAAAATCAGCGCTCGCAGCCACCAGCACTTACCGCCGGCCCTTGAACTGTCCGCGCTTTAAAAAACCATCATAGTGCCTGGTCAGCAGGTGTGATTCAATCTGAGACATGGTATCAAGTGCAACGCCAACAACAATAAGCAGTGCTGTTCCGCCAAAATAGAACGGGATATTAAACCGGTGAATCAAAATGCTCGGCAGAACGCATACCGCAGCTACATAGAGAGCCCCGATAAAGGTTACTCTGGTCAGCACCCAGTCTATATGTTCAGCAGTCTTTTTACCGGGCCTGATGCCGGGAACATATCCCCCGTATTTTTTCATATTGTCTGCAACATCCATGGGATTAAAAACGACCGCCGTATAAAAATAGCAGAAGAATATTATGAAGGTGACGTACAGAACATTGTATGCCAACTGCCCCCGGTTAAGGCTTTCAATAATGGCGCCGGCCCAGGGATATTTTTCCAGGACTTCTTTGGGCAAGAACTGGGCAATGGTAAGGGGGAACATAAGTATTGAGGATGCAAAGATCGGCGGAATAACCCCTGCGGTATTGATTTTCAAGGGCAGGTGGGTGCTCTGTCCGCCGTATATTTTTCTGCCGATAACCCGCTTGGCATACTGGACGGGAATTTTTCGCTGGGCCCGCTCCATAAATATTATAAAGCCCACAACAACCACCATCATCGTTACAATAAACAGCATTACCAGGGGGCCCATTTCTCCTGTCTGCATGAGACGCACGGTACTGATAATGGCAGACGGCATTCTGGCGACAATGCCGGCAAAAATGATAAGCGATATGCCGTTACCGATGCCGCGCTCCGTGATCTGCTCCCCCAGCCACATGATAAAGGCGGTTCCTGAGGTGAGGGTAATGATAGTCATGAAGCGGAAGCCCCATCCCGCAGCAAGAACAATGGGCTCTCCTGCGGGGCCAGCCATTTTCTCCAAACCCACGCTGATGCCGAAGCCCTGAATGATACTGAGAATCACCGTGCCATACCGGGTATACTGGGTAATCTTTTTCTTGCCGGCTTCTCCCTCCTTCTGCAGTTTTTCAAGATACGGGATAACCATGGTGAGGAGCTGAAGTATAATCGAGGCACTGATATAGGGCATGATTCCCAGTGCAAATACCGACATGTGCTCGAGCGCCCCGCCGGAAAACATATCCATGAATCCAAACAGCGTACCCTTGGCCCGTGCAAAAAAGGCAGCCAGCGCATTACCATCAATGCCCGGGGTGGGGATATGTACCCCTATCCGGTACACGGCCAGAAGCGCAAATGAAATCATGATCCGCTTGCGAAGCTCTGGAATCTTGGGGATATTTTGAAAACCGCCAATCACTTATAGTTCCTCTACCCTTCCCCCGGCAGCCGCAATTTTATTATATGCAGAGCGACTACATTTATGGATTTTTACCACCAGGGGGCGATCAATCTCTCCATCCCCCAGTACCTTTATTCCATCATACACGTGTTTAACCAGCCCCTGTCTGATCAATGCAGCGGGGTCCACGATACTGTCTGGCTCAAATCCGCACAGGGAACCCACATCTACCAGTGCATACCGCTTCTTGAAGATATTGGTGAACCCGCGTTTTGGCAGCCGGCGCTTCAGCGGCATCTGTCCACCTTCAAATCCTACCGTTGTTACCCCGCCGGAGCGTGCTTTCTGTCCTTTGTGCCCTTTACCGGCGGTCTTTCCATGACCTGAGCCAGAGCCGCGTCCCACGCGCTTTCTGGGCTTGCGGGAACCTTTTTGGGGTGTCAGTGTGCTTAAGTCCATCTGCGTTACCTTCTTTCAATCTCTATACACACTTCTCCACTTTCAGGAGGTGATGTATTTTTATAATCATGCCGCGAATCTGTGGCGTATCATTGAATATCTTGGTCCTGTTCAGTTTAGTCAGCCCTAAACTCTGCAGTACTCTTCGATGCTTTTCTGGCCTGCCGATTTTACTTCTTACCAGGGTTACCTTTAATTTTGCCGCCATCGTCAATTTCCCGTTAAATTAAAAAAGATCTGTTACGTGAAGCATGTGAAGCTCTTGCCCGCCTGGGCATGTCTCACATGGTAGCACGAAGCCTGCTTAATCCCTCCAGGGTAGCTTTAATCACATTATGCGGGTTGTGTGATCGGATACATTTGGTTAAAATGTTTTTGATTCCCACCACTTCCATAATGGCCCGCACCGCTCCACCAGCGATAACACCGGTACCCTCTGAAGCAGGCTTCATAAATACCTTGCCGGCTCCGAAATGGCCGGTTACTTCATGCGGTATGGTACCATTTATAATCGGGACCTTTATGAGATCTTTGCGTGCATGCTCAATGCCCTTCCGGATAGCCTCCGGAACCTCTTTTGCTTTTCCCAGGCCGAATCCGACGCGCCCGTTGCCGTCACCTACAACCACTATTGCGCTAAAGCTGAATCTTCTGCCGCCTTTGACTACTTTGGCTACACGGCTTATATGAACAATCTTATCAATCAGGTTAAGTTCTTCTGCAGTATCAAATGCCAAAACAAACCCTCCTTCAGAATTTTAGTCCTTTTTCTCGTGCAGTTTCAGCCAATGCCTTTATGCGGCCATGATACAGACACCCATTCCGGTCAAAAATAACTTGATGAATATTCATCTCCTGTGCCTTTTGTGCAACCAGTGCGCCCACCTGTTTTGCCGCCTCAGTCGTGTCTGAGTTTTTCAATTTCCCCTTAAGCTCTTTACTGAGCGTCGATACCCCGATAATGGTCCGTGCCTGAGTATCATCAATGATCTGCGCATAAATGTGGTTGAGGCTGCGATAAACGCTCAGCCGGGGACGCTCGGCAGTGCCCAGCACTTTCTTGCGAATCCTTTTTTTTCTTCGTGCGAGATTCCTTTTTTTATCTTCTGCAGAACTCACGGATTTCTCCTCTACATAACAGCCTTGAGCAGCGTACCGCGGCTATTTTGCCCCGCTTTTCCCGACCTTAGTGCGGATGACCTCACCAAGATACCTGATCCCTTTTCCCTTGTACACATCAGGCTTTCTGAGACTGCGGATTTTTGCAGCGGTTTGTCCTACCAGGCCTTTATCAATGCCCTCAATAGTGATAACCTGACGGTCTACTTTTGCCTTAATGCCCTCGGGGAGGGCAAAATTTATCGGATGGGAATATCCCAGAGACAGGTTGACTACATTATTGCTGACATCTGCCCGATATCCTACTCCGACCACCTCAAGCTCTTTTTTAAACCCCTGGGTAACGCCCAGAACCATGTTCGCAATGAGGGTTCTGGTGAGCCCATGAAGGGCGCGCGTCTTAGTTTGTTCTGAGGTTCGCACCACGGCAATTCTATTATCTGCTATTTCAAGTTTCAGTCCATCGGGTATTTCATGGTTCAGCGTGCCCTTTGGACCCTCCACCTGTACCACCGGCCCCTGGAGATTGACGCGCACCCCCTGGGGCATTACTATTGGCATTTTCCCAACTCGACTCATGGTTGTTACCTCTACCAGCAGGAACAGATTAATTCGCCACCGACGCCTTGTTTGCGTGCTTCCTTGTCTGTCAGAATACCTCTGGGCGTTGACAGTATAGCAAATCCTAAACCGCTTTTTATCTGCGGGATGTTATCCTTACCCACATATATCCGCCGTCCCGGCTTTGATATCCGCTTCAACTCTGAAACTGCCGGTGTTTTTTTCGTATCATATTTTAAATACACCTGAAGGATTGGCTGCCGCCCATCAGAAACAACCTTATAGTTCTTGATGCATCCTTCATTCTTCAGGGTCTGAACAATACTTACCTTTAACTGTGAAGACGGCATATCAACTTTCTCAAAGCGGGCTTTATACCCATTTCTGACTCTGGTAAGCATGTCTGCTATTGGGTCGGTCATCATAGTCTCGTTCCCCTTACCTCTATCGTTGTCTCTTTACCAGCTTGACTTTATTACGCCGGGAATTTCGCCCCGCAGAGATAAGCTCCGAAAACAGATACGGCACATATCAAACTTCCGCAGGTACGCACGGGGTCGTCCACACAACGGACACCGGTTATAATTTCTCACTCCAAACTTATTGGGTCGTTTAGCTTTGGCAATTAACGATTTCTTGGCCACGAGGCACTCCTCTTAAGCAACTACAGCGGTTAATCCCTGAACGGCATTCCCATCATCTTTAAGAGGGCTTTCCCTTCTTCATCAGTTTTTGCCGTGGTGGTTATGACAATATTCATGCCTTTGATTTTATCTATCTTATCATAATCAATTTCCGGGAAAATAATCTGTTCGCGAATGCCCAGGGCATAATTCCCTCTGCCATCAAAGGATTTCCCGGATACGCCCCGGAAATCGCGGATTCGCGGCAGTGCCACATTAACCAGCCGGTCAAAGAATTCATACATCCGGTCGCGGCGCATGGTCACCTTGCAGCCAATAGGCATTCCTTCGCGGAGCTTAAAATTGGCGATAGATTTCTTTGCTCTGGTAACCACCGGCTTTTGACCGGAAATGGTAGCCAATTCACTTTGGCCCGAGTCTAAAATCTTGGCATTCTGAATTGCTTCTCCCAGTCCCATGTTGATAACAATTTTTTCCAGCCGGGGCACTTCCATGATATTTTTATAACTGAACTCTTTCATGAGTGCTGGAATTACCTTTTCTCTGTATTGTTCTTTAAGCCGAGCCATTACTGCTTCTCCTACTGATCCAAAATCTCACCACAGGTGCGGCATGCTCTTACTTTCTTCTTATCCTCGAGGACAACCTTCTTCATCCGAACCGGTCCATTACAGCGGGGACACATAATATTGACATTTGAAAAGTGGAGCGGCCCTTCCCGCTCGATGATACCACCCTGCCGGGTTTTCCCACCGGGCCGGGCATGGCGCTTGATAAAATTGACCTTTTCAACAATGACATGCGCTCGTTTATGGTCAACCTTGAGAATTTTTCCGGTTTTACCAGTCTCTTTCCCGGCGATTACCATTACCATATCGCCTTTTTTAACATGCAATTTTTGGTGCTGCTCCATGCTCATGCTTCCGTCCTCATATTAAAAACTCCTACAGCACCTCTGGTGCTAATGATATAATCTTCATAAAGTTTTTTGCCCTGAGTTCGCGGGCAACAGGGCCAAAAATTCTGGTACCGATGGGCTCATTCTGCGGATTGATAAGGACTGCAGAGTTATCGTCAAACCGTATATAGGAACCGTCAGGCCTGCGCACTTCCTTGCTGGTCCGAACAATCACCGCCCGCATTACCTCACCTTTTTTGACTTTGGCGTTGGGTATCGATTCTTTTACCGATACTATAATAATATCGCCCAGCGTGGCATAGCGCCGTTTAGAGCCTCCCAGTACCTTTATGCACTGAAGTTTTTTTGCTCCCGAATTATCTGCTGCCACCAGATTTGTCTGCATCTGAATCATGATCAGAAACCTCACAAACGCTTACGTTTTGAAACAGCAATGGGCTATACTGCCCGCCGTAGAACCTCTACGACCTTCCACCGTTTTTCTTTGCTCAACGGTCGACACTCCTGAATAACAACCGTATCCCCGATCTGACATTTATTCTCTTCATCGTGGGCTTTAAAGCGAACCCTCTTTTTCATGTATTTTTTATACAGGGCATGTTTTGTCATACGAACAGTTGCTACCACGACCGTCTTATCCATTTTATTGCTTACTACCACGCCTGTTCGTGTTTTTTTAAGTCCTCTCATAGAGCCTCTTCCTTTACCAGCAAAACCCCTTAGTGCGCTTTTTCCTTTTCACGCACAATGGTTTTTATGCGAGCTATATCTTTCTTTGCCTGGGATAATTTTGCGGAACTGGTGAGCTGGTTGGTTGCCAGCTGAAACTTGAGGTTGAAATATTCCGCTTTCAGGTCATTTTCTCGCTGGTTCAGTTCCTCAACCGTTAACTCACGCATCTCTTTAGCTTTCACAGAACCTCCCTGGTAACAAATTTGGTCTGGATTGGCAGTTTATGTGATGCGAGACGAAATGCTTCGCGAGCCACTACTGCAGGAACTCCTTCCATTTCGTAGAGAATCCTGCCTGGTTTAACAACTGCTACCCAGTCTTCCGGTGCGCCTTTGCCTTTTCCCATTCTGGTCTCAGCAGGCTTTTTGGTAATGGGTTTATCCGGGAAAATCCTGATCCATAGTTTTCCGCCACGCTTAATGTGGCGCATCAGTGCTACTCGGCCAGCCTCTATCTGGCGGGCGGTGAGCCAGCCGCAGGAAAGAGCCCGCAGCCCGTAATCGCCAAAGCTGAGAGAACTCCCCCGATAGGCAGCTCCCGTGGTTCTTCCTTTTTGCCGTTTCCGGTATTTTATTTTTTTAGGCGCTAACATGTGAAGCCTTCCCTCTCGTTAAGCTCTCTCCGTGAAACACCCAGACCTTTACGCCAATGATGCCGTAGGTTGTCCTGGCCTCCGCAACTCCATAATCTATGTCTGCCCTGATGGTGTGCAGGGGGACTCTTCCCTCCCGATACCATTCGGTGCGAGCCATTTCAGCGCCGCCCAGACGCCCGGCACAGGTTATCTTAATACCCTGGGCTCCGCATTTCAGGGATGATGTTACCGATTTCTTCATTGCCCGCCGGAACGCAACCCTCCGCTCCAGCTGGAGGCACACATTTTCAGCAATGAGCTGTGCATCCGTTTCCGGACGCTGTACCTCAGAAATATTTATATAGACATCTTTATCAGTCATCTTCTGGAGTTCGCTTTTGAGCTTCTCTATTTCCGACCCCTTTTTCCCGATAATAATGCCGGGGCGTGCTGTGCAGATATTTATCCGGATCTTGTTTGCTGCCCGTTCAATTTCTATTTTTGCGATACCCGCATGATAAATTTTCCCCTTAATGTACCTTCGTATATGCAGGTCTTCGTGGAGAAACTTGCGGTAATCTTTTTCCGAGTACCACTTGGAACTCCAGGTTTTTATTATACCAAGACGAAACCCCGTGGGATGAACTTTTTGGCCCAAAGCACTACCTCCCTGTTGTATGGTATTTATTTATCCTTCATCCAGAACAATCGTAACATGGCTTGTCCGCCTAAGGATCCGGGATCCTCTGCCCATTGAAGCGGCCCTGAATCGTTTGAGCATAGGCCCCTTGTTGACATAAATGTCTTTCACAAAAAGGGTATCAACGTCAATGCCTTCCCGCTTTTCAGCACTTGCCACAGCAGCATGAATGAGCTTTGCAATATACCGGCTTGATGCTTTTGCCGTAAACTCCAGGATGCCCAAGGCATCACTCACTTTTTTTCCCTTCACCAGATCTGCAACGAGCCTGGCCTTTTGCGGTGAAACGCGAATATATTTGGCTATGGCATTTACTTCCATAGGTGGCTTTCCTTATGCGGTATGAATGATTACTCTGCTATGCTGGTTTTTCCTTTTTTTGAGCCTTGCGGTCTCCTGAATGGCCATGAAATACCCTGGTTGGAGAAAATTCACCGAGCTTGTGGCCGACCATATTCTCAGTAACAAAAACCGGGATAAACTTTTTTCCATTGTGCACGGCAAATGTTAGCCCCACCATTTCAGGCACTACCGTTGACCTTCTTGACCAGGTCTTGATTACCTTCTTGCTGTTGGTCTGTGTTGCCTCGTCAACTTTTTTCTTGAGGCTTTCGTCAATAAATGGTCCTTTTTTAAGTGATCGTGCCATTATCAACCATCTCCATCTGATTCCGTAGTCTTATGTATCCCTCTGTTTTATAATATACGTGCTGGTGCGCTTGTTTTTGCGGGTTTTAAATCCCTTGGTTGGCACCCCCCACGGCGTGCAGGGATGGCGTCCACCTGAGGAGCGGCCCTCGCCGCCGCCCATGGGATGGTCAACCGGGTTCATGGCAACACCGCGATTCCGTGGTTTTCTCCCCAGCCAGCGGTTCCGGCCCGCTTTCCCGATTGAGATATTTTCGTGGTCTATATTGCCCACTTGGCCGATCGTGGCACAACAGTCCTGATGGACTAACCGGACTTCACCGGACGGCATCCTGAGATGCGCATAGGCTCCCTCTTTTGCCATTATCTGGGCATACGAACCGGCACTCCTGATAAGCTGCCCGCCTTTGCCCTTTTTCAGTTCCACATTGTGAATAAGCGTACCTATGGGAATCCGCCTAATGGGAAGCGCATTGCCCGGCCGGAACTCTGCATTCTCTCCGGCCATCACCGTATCCCCCACATTGAGACTCAGGGGAGCCAGGATATATCTCTTTTCTCCATCCTTATAGTGCAGCAGGGCAATACGTGCCGATCTGTTGGGATCATACTCAATGGTTGCCACCGTTGCCGGAATATCCCGCTTGTCCCGCCTGAAATCAATGAGGCGGTATTTTTTCTTATGCCCTCCTCCGATATAGCGTGCGGTTACTCTCCCGTAGCAGTTTCTCCCACCGGTCCTTTTAAGGGGGCGCAGGAGGCTCTTTTCGGGTCTGTCCGTGGTGAGCTCCTCAAATGCGGACACGGTCTGAAACCGCCTGCCGGGTGACGTGGGTTTAAATGCCTTGACTGCCATATGGGTTTACTCCGTCTCCAATAATAATTATAAACAGGTGCGCCGGAAAAAATATAAAGGGCGTGTGTTGAACTGCTGTATACTAACCGTTATACGCCCTCAAAAAAGTCGATTTTTTCTCCACTCTTCAGGGTTACGATTGCCTTTTTCCAGTCGGGTTTCTTGCCTACTGACCGGCCCAGTCTCTTTTTCTTGCCTTCCATCTGCATGGTATGGACACCCACAACCTTCACCTTGAAAAGCTTCTCAACGGCATCGCGAATTTCTATTTTGTTTGCCGCTCTGTGCACCTCAAACGTGACTTGATTACTGTTATCTTTCTGGGTGGTGCTTTTTTCGGTGATGAGCGGGCAGCGAATAATCTGATGAAAGTCTTTCATACCGTGAGCCTCCCTTGAATGCTTTCCAGACAGGACTGGGTGATGAGAAGATTCTCATGTAATAAAACGTCATACACATTCAGGCCCTCTGGCCGTACCACCTTGACATGGGGTACATTGCGCGCACTTTTTTCCAGATTGCTATTTTCCTGCTCGACAATAAGCACGCTGTGCACGCCCAACTGTTCAAGCATCTTAACCAACAATGTGGTTTTAATTTCCGGAAGCTCCAGCTTATCCACTATGAGCACTTTGTTTTCTTTGCGTTTTAAGCTCAATGCGGAACACAGCGCCAGTTTTCTCACTTTCTTGGGCACGGCATACGCATAGGAGTGGGGAACTGGCCCGAACACTATGCCTCCGCCTCTCCACACCGGTGACCGGGATGACCCTGACCGGGCCCGGCCGGTTCCTTTTTGCCGCCACGGCTTCTTCCCCCCGCCGCTCACATCAGAGCGGCCTTTGGTCGATGCGGTGCCGCTTCTCCGGTTAGCCATCTGCATCCGAACAACATCATGAAACAGGTGTTTTTTAATCGGCGCAGCAAAAATCTCATCCCTTACATCCACCTGAGAAACCTTACTCCGGCTTACATCATATACATCAAACAGTGCCATAATACATCCATTCTTTACTGCTGAGAATGTTCCGTAATTAAACAATCAGCATTACCCTGCGCGGTGAATTACTGACGGTAAATGGTAACGACACCATTCCGCGCACCGGGCAGCGATCCTTTTAACAACAGAAGATTTTCTTTGGTTCTAACTTCGACCACTTCGATATTTTTAACGGTTATTTTTTTTGATCCCAGGTGTCCGGGCATCCGCTTTCCTTTTAAAACCCTTGAAGGATCTGCACTTGCTCCAATCGATCCGGGAGCGCGGTGAAACATTGAGCCGTGGGTTGCCGTTCCCCCCTTAAACCCCCATCTCTTAATGACGCCGGCAAACCCTTTCCCCTTGTTGATACCGGAAACCCTAACCTTGTCTCCCGCATTGAATATGGACAGGGGAATTTCCTGGCCAACCTGATAGGCCTCCACATCATCAGCCCTGAATTCCTGGAGCACCGCACATGCTTTTCCTCCCGAGGCCTTAAAATGGCCCTGCAGAGGTTTTGTCACCTTCTTTATCTTCTTAGTACCAAAGCTGATCTGCACAGCGCTGTAACCGTCTTTTGCCGGCGTTTTCTTTTGCACGACACAGCACGGACCAGCCTCCACCACGGTCACGGGGATCATCTGACCCTCTTTGGAAAATACCTGGGTCATCCCTATTTTTTTTCCTATCAATCCAATTGACACGGGTCTTTCTCCATGTGCGAAAATTTCAATTACGCTGCTAACACCTGCGCCTCTGTCACGGTCCGCTTTCCCCTGCTTCTGTTACAGCTTGATTTCCACATCTACGCCGGCTGAAAGATCGAGCTTCATCAAAGCATCAATCGTCTGCTGGGTTGGCTCCAGTATGTCCATGAGCCGTTTGTGGGTTCTAATTTCAAACTGCTCCCGCGACTTTTTGTCAACATGGGGAGAACGCAATACGCAGTATTTATTTATCCGTGTTGGCAAAGGGATAGGCCCGACCACTTTTGCTCCAGTCCTTTTTGCTGTATCAACTATTTCTGCTGCTGACTGGTCGAGCAGCCGGTGGTCATATGCCTTGAGACGAATGCGTATTTTCTGGGTATCTGTAATATCCTCAACTTTTTTCATGGCACCATCCAGCCCGGTTATTCAATTATATCACTGATAACGCCAGCCCCAACCGTGCGGCCTCCCTCACGGATCGCAAACCGCAGCTCCTTCTCCATCGCGATCGGCATTATCAGCTCTACCGCCATACTTA
>CAIYCZ010000343.1 GCA_903924805.1 uncultured delta proteobacterium
AAGTAAATGGTGTCAAATCTTGATTAGTGATTTAACTTGACTCGGTCAATCCGTTTTGATAAGGATGATATATAAGAGCAAAAATCAAGATGTGACCCCTTTACTGCCTCTTATCTGTTTTTAGTTAAGTCTGACGCCGTTCATCACTTAACCAATAGCAAAATGCCTGATCTTCGCCAGAGCCTTCCTGAGCTCGGAGCGAAAGTCCGGGTGCGCAACGGAGATGAGCGCCTCTCCACGTTCCCGCAGCGTCTTGCCATGCAGGTTCACTGCGCCAAACTCGGTCACCACCCAGTGCACATGTCCTCGGGTGGTCACCACTCCGGAACCGGGCTTGAGCTCCGGGACTATCCTTGAAACCGTTCCTCTGGCGGCGGTGGACGGAATGGCAATAACCGGCTTTCCCCCCTTGGACAGTGCGGCGCCGTGGATGAAATCCATCTGCCCGCCAATGCCCGAGTAAATCCTGTGCCCGAGGGAATCCGCACATACTTGTCCCGACAGGTCGATTTCCAATGCTGAATTGATAGCCACTACCTTGTCGTTTTGGCGGATGAGAGAAGAATCATTGGTACGGTCGCAGGGGTGGAACTCCACCATAGGGTTGTCATGGACAAAGTCAAACAGGCGTTGTGAGCCGCTGACAAAACTGGTGGTAATTCTGTTGGGGTGGACTTTCTTAAGGCGGTTTGTGACGACGCCCGCTTCTACCAGGTCAACCACGCGGTCGGAGAACATTTCCGTGTGAATACCAAGATCGTGTTTATCATAAAGGCGGGTAAGCACAGCGTCCGGAATGTTTCCAACTCCCATCTGCAGGGTAGAGCCATCTTCGATGAAGTCTGCAATAATTTCGCCGATACGCGCCTCGATATCGGTTTCCGGTGATCCGTGGTGTTCAATAAGTGCTCGATTGGTGTGGATAAAAGAGGTGATCCTGTCGAAACGAACCACGGTATTGCCATGGGTGCGGGGCATCTGGTCGTTGATCTCTGCAATGACAATATGTGCTGAATCCGCGGCAGCTTTGGCCGCGTCCACCGAGGTGCCAAGAGTGCAAAGCCCATGACGGTCCGGCGGGGACAGCTGCACAATCGCCACGTCCAGCTGGATGGTCCCGGAGGTGAATAATTTGGGAATGTCGGCCAGAAAGATCGGCATGAAGTCCGCGCGCCCCTCCTCGATTGGCTTGCGCAGGGCCGCTCCAGTAAACAGCGAGACGGAAAAGAAGCGCCCCTGCTGGCTGGGGTCGGCAAAAGGAATGTCTCCTGAGACGTGCAGGTGGTAAAGGTAGACATTTTCCAATTCCTGCCGCTTGCACAGCGCAGCAAGAAGGGGGGTGGGCGTGGCCGCTGCACCGTGAATAAAAACCTTCATGCCGCTCTTGACATGTGCCACGGTCTCCTCGGCGCTTATGGCCTTGGATTTCCAGTTGGAGTCATATTTCATAGTCGGGACTTCTCTCTGGTGTTAAAATTATAAGACTTGATTTAATAGGGCCCATAATTTTAAATAAAAAGAATTGTCTGATCGGGGAAAAAGCGGAAAGTCGGTATTCGTTTGAGTAATGAGCAGCAGGCCCCCTGCTTATATAACTGCATATATACTTGTAGTGAAAGTGAGTCAACAAATAAATCGTGGCTCGTCGCTTGTGACCAGGGGCTCGGGGTTGTAAAAATGAAAGTGAAAGGTGAAAAGTGTACGGCAGAAGAACAGGCATAAGGCATAGAAGGGTAAAAAAGGGGAGGTTCAGGCTGAATTATGAAAAGCAGCCGTTCCCCTTTTATCCCACTATTACACTGCTTTTTGCGCAAGCTCTCTGCCAAGTGCGAGACACTTTTTCTTTGCTTCGCCCGCATCGGAAGGCCCCCGCTCAACGGTCTCGCCCACCTGTTTAAAGTAGCGACTGGCAAATTTCTCCAGGCTCTGTTTGACCGTACCCCCGCCGCCATGGGAATAAAACAGTGCAGCCGGTTTCCCGGTTACGGCCTTTCCTGCCTGATCCCACAGATACAGATCATCAAAGAATGTCTTGATCGTACCGGCTACGTAGCCGTAATAGTCGGGTGAGCCTATTGCGACCGCGTCGGCGTTCATCAGATCATCCAGCGTCACACGCCGCTCATTGGTATTAATCTTCTCAACATCAGCGCCAGCCTCACGAGCACCATCGGCAAGCGCTTCTGCAATCTCCTTCGTGTTACCAAGATGCTGGCTGTGGTAAATAACAATAATTTTCCCCATTCTCTTCTCCTTTCAGTTGAGTTCAATCACACGGTGCGCTTCTTTTATCATGGGAAAATAAAACAGTGTGGAAAATGCCTCTATATAATTTGTAGAGACCTGGTTTCAGACAGGTAATATATATGAGAAGACCGCGTGTGAGTCAATAAAATTGAGGCGAGAAGATATGGAAAGGCGGTCACCTATCCGCAGAAGT
>CAIYCZ010000344.1 GCA_903924805.1 uncultured delta proteobacterium
CGTCGGCATGGCCATCGGCACCATCTTTACCCTCTTTGTTATCCCATCCATCTACATGCTTGTTGCCCGCGACCATTCCAAAGACCGCAGCCGCGAGTCAACCACAGCAACCGTTTAGCGCCCGGCCGTCAAACCTTCTCTCAACCTGAGCTCTCTGTGTAGCAATTCAATAAAAATAACATATAGTAATGAAAATAAGTTTAAATTTTGCCTAGTAAATTTTAACGAATTTATTTGACACGATATTACTTATAGTGATAAAATATATTAAAGTAGGGGGTATATAAATACAAGAACAAGAAAAAAACAATACGAAGCACCTCAGGTTATTACCTACTCAGAAGGCGAAATAATAGAGATGCTGGGGCCTGGACAGAACTGCTCACCAAGCCCGTGCCCAACGTATCAATGAAAATAATAAATCGTACCAGAAGGAGGGTTGTTATGAAAAAAGGGGTAAGTTTAATACTTCTAGTCGGATTAATCATTTTTAGTACAGCGAATGTATTTGCACTGATAACAGTTCCATTGAAATGTTCAAATGCGCTGCCTGACGGCAATGACTATGCTACTGTTACTATAGAACTGTTGCCTGATGCCTGCTCTTGGTACGATGGAGTAAAAATCACCGTACTAGCCAATGAGAGTGTATTGATCCCTACCGAAACTTCACACACGATACAGAATTACGGTATTCAGAGATTCGGATTCAATTATAATGGTGACCCTACTTCGCTGGGAATAACGTCATATGAAGATGATGGTACGACGGTGGAGAATAAGTGGACCCTTAAATACGGTCAGAACACGTCTGAATTTGGTGTGTTTGCCGAGTTGGTGCAGGGAACAGGTAAGCATAGACACAGTCCTTTAATAATTAAAATTTGCAAAACAGGGACAGATTTGACGGAAGCAGATTTTAATGTGGAAAATGCACTTGGTAATAATTTTGTGGCACACATTGCTGACTTTTACTATAATGAAGTGTATTATGAAACTGACAGCGCATACTTTTCTGACTGCGGCCCGACATTAATCACTCTATCCTCATACACTGCCAAGGCAAGCAATGGATGGGTAAAACTGGAATGGGTAACCGAATCAGAAATTGACAATGCCGGATTCAACATTTATCGTTCGGAGACAGAGGTTGGAGGATATGAAAAGATAAATGATGCATTGATTCCTGCAAAAGGTTCTGCAACACAAGGTACAAAATATGATTTCATTGATAGTAGTGCTAAAAACAGAAAAACATATTTTTACATGTTGGAGGATATTGATCTTGCAGGAGTAGTCACTTCCCACGGCCCAGTGAGTGTGACACCGAGGTTGATTTATGAATTTGTGAAATAGATAAAAAAACTATTGGATAGCAAAGGCAGAAATCAAACAGGTTTCTGCCTTTTGTTTTATGCCCACATATTGTGGTTATCGGTTAATCAGAAAAACTGCAACATTCTGCTAATACAGCCTGCAGATCATTCCTTATGTAGTCCACATTATCAGAAGAAATCTTTACTCTGTCAGATTACGTTAAACCCAGGTTCTGTGGGTGTAAGGTAAAGGGTTGGCTCCTACAACTAATTATAAAATATTGACCCGCAGGCTAAAATCCGCGGCTGCCTGTTACTTTTTTAAATAGCCCCTGCCTTCTTAAGCGACTCAGCCACATCATCCAGTCCAAGCTCTCCGAGTTTTTCTTTAGTAGGCACCCCGTTATTATTCCATCCACGCAGCCGGTAATACTCATCAAGCGCCTTCTCCCATTTTTCAGGGTCTATCTTTTCGCCCTTATAGGTGCCGCTGGGAACAGGCTCTTCTGCCCACTTGCCGATGAGGTGGTCATCTTTTCGTCCCATGCCCTCCCTGCATGAATACGCCCGCTCCACATTGAATATTCGCTCAGCGATGAAGAGCATCTGCTTTTCATCGAGCCTCACGCCACTGGCAAAATAATAGAGGTCATAAAGGGCGCTATAGGAAAACTCTTTTGTTCCGGTTCCAAGGCCTAACAGAAACCGGCACAATTCAAAAAGGTCCGGAAGCATCGACAGGTGCTGATAATAGATGAGCGGTGCAGCCTTATTATAGGATGTGGGATTCAGTACATCCGCTGACCCGAATTTGGCAGCGGCCTGCTCTGGCGTCATCACCGGGAATGCAGGAAATTCCACAGGCACCAGGGCGCGCAAATGGTCAGCTCCGCGGGTTGCTGTGGCAAACCCGAGCGACGTCCCTTTAAGCATCCGGTTGTCCACCCCTGCCATAATCATTCCCTTGCAGTGGCTGACATATTTTTCCGCTTCTTTCCCAAATCTCTTTGCAGCCCGAACAATTCCTTCAGCAAACACATTCCCCACACCCTGGCGATACGCTATCTTCTCCATCATCTGCATCATTGCCTTGTGGTTGCCCCAGGTAAGTGATATCCCGTCAAGGTCTTCTGCAGATACAACCCCTTTCTCATACCACTCCATGGCAACAGCAATTGCCTGGCCGAACTCAAGCAGGTCAATGCCGAACTGATTTCCCATATTGTTCATCTTGAATATGGAGGCTATATCAGCATTGCCGCATACCGGGCCAAGCGGAGTAAACGCGCCTTCCTCAATCTTGTTTCCCCACTCTCCTGCGAACGGTCCTTCCTTAACCTCATATTTTTTCCCGCAGCCAATCGGGCATCTGAAACAGGGCTTATTGCCTGAATAGAACTGTCCTGCAACTTTAAGCGGCTCGAAGTTGTCAATTCCCTCAAATCCTCCGGTCTGCTGGAAATTTCTGATAGCAAGAAACCCCGCCTTATCTGTTGAGTAGGTGCCGGTTGAGCCGCCTTTCTTGCGGAAGTGATCATAGGACGCTGATGCGCCTATTCTCTGCTGCAGCTCTTTTGCCCGCCGGTTAAATCCAGCTGGATCAAAAAGGGGCACTTCTTTTGATCCCCGCACCGCAACAGCTTTCAAATTTTTTGAGCCCATCACAGCGCCCATGCCGGTTCGCGCTGCTGCCCGTTCTTCATGAATGACGCTTGCAATTCTGACCAGGTGCTCGCCGGCCTGCCCGATAGATGCGACCCGCACTCGTCTGTCGCCAAGTTCCTCTTTGATGAGTTGTTCTGTCTCCCGGACATTCTTGCCCCACAGGTGGCGTGCGGATCTTATTGCTATCTTTCCTTCATCAATCCATAGATAAACAGGCTCTTCAGACTTTCCCTTGATAACAATATGGTCAATCCCTGCCCTCTTCATGGCCGGGCCGAAGTACCCGCCCGCATTTGAATCCCCCAGGATGCCGGTCAACGGCGACTTGGCAGTAACATTAAACCGGGCAGGACACGGAGCAGCAGTGCCGGACAAAGGGCCGCAGCCAAACACCAGCACATTTTCCGGCGCAAGAGGATCAACCTGCGGCATTGTTTCATCAAAAACAATCCGGGCATTAATACCGCGTCCTCCCACATAATGTAATCGCAGATACTCTGGAAGAGGCTGTTGTTCTATCTTCCTGTCAGTTAAATCAACGCGAAGAATCATTCCGGTGTTCTCTTTCATGGCTTCCCCCGTAAAGATATAATATATTGTAAAAACTAAAACACAGAGCACGCAGAGAAATAATTATTGAAAGCTATCAGCTATTAACTTTTTTTCTGAGTTCACAGAGAATTTCTCCGTGAACTCTGTGGGTTCATATCTTCTCCTGCCCTTTATGCAACCTATATATCCAGGTAATCATGCTGAGAAACGATAGCATAAGACCGGTCTGATAGTATAATAATTTTTGCGTGCTGCTACTCTTTATAATAAAACATGAATTTGGAACTCATGAACTCAAGAAAAAATGTTATCATGTGTTATATTATCCGTTCATCTGCGTCCTAATAAAAAAGGCCTGGAGAATATCCAGGCCCTTCTACTATGTAATAAAAATGCAGGATGGTTAATGCTGGTTTTCTTCACCCTCCGGTTTTGGCCCTGCATATTTTTTTCCTGCTGCAGACATAAAGGCAAACGCCACCATTGCAAGACCGAATCCATAAAAGACTTTTAGCGCAATGCGCAATGGAGGTTTGCTAAATACTTCTGACTTGTGAATCGGGCCAAGATTAAGATGGCTGTTCCCGGGTTCATGGCACTTCGCACATACCGGCTGCTCCTTCTCTTTGCTGCCATGATTGGCAACTTCAGTATGGCAGTCAAGGCACCGGTCAATACGAAAGTCGCCCGCCAGATTCACTTTGCCGTGCCCTTTAAGTCTGGTTACTACCAGCGATGCCAGCAATCCCGGGCCCTGCACAAGTTCCGTATGACACTGACCGCACGTTTCAGGAATATTCTCTGGATTGGTGCTTGACCTGCGGTCATCTTGGTAAAAATTATAATGCATGGTGTGGCAGTCATAGCACTGCGGAGGTTTTCTGCTTTTGTCAGAGGGCGCCGTTCTCTGGTGCCTGCTCATCTCATATTTTTTCAGTGGCTCCTCATGGCACTCTCCGCACTGCACATCAGGAAGTCCTTCTGCCGGGTGGTCAAGGGTTGCTCCCTTATGGCACTCCATGCAGGTGTAATCAAGTTTTCCGTGTATTGACTCCTGGAACAGCTTTTTGTCCACATAGAGACGGTGCACCGTGCCTGAAGCATCGGTACGGGTAAGGCCTCTGTCTGAATGGCACTCGAGGCACTCGTCTATCTCCTGGGAGAGAGCTGCTCCCGCAAAGCACAACAGGATAGCTGCGAAAAAAATCAGCAGGGATACGGTATTAAAATGACGGGACAGGATTCTTTTCATTCCCCTGGTTATTCCTTCATGGCATTTAAAATATATTCAGCAATGTCCATGGCCTTTACGGTATCGTAGACATTTTTTGACTTCAGGCCGTCCTCAAACATGGTCAGACAGTACGGGCAGGCTGTTGCAATGGCGTCAGGCTTTTTCTCAAGGGCCTGTTCAGTTCGTGCCTCATTTATCCGTTTCCCCAGATGCTCTTCCATCCACATCCTGCCGCCGCCGGCTCCGCAGCAGAAGCTCCGGTCAAGCGTTCTATCCATCTCAACCAGGGAAACGCCGCGTATGGATGTGAGAAGTTTGCGGGGCTGATCGTACAGCTCATTATATCTCCCCAGAAAGCATGAGTCGTGATAGCAGACGTTCATCTTCGCGCCGGAGCCGTTGAGAGAAATCTTGCCCTGCTTTATAAGTTCCAGGAAAAATTCCGTATGGTGCACCACCTCAAACGTGGTCCCGTACTGGGGATATTCATTTTTCAAGGCGTTGTAACAATGGGGGCAGATGGTGAGAATCTTCTTAACCCCGTACTGCCGGAAAATGCCCAGATTATACTGGACCAGGCTGTCATAGAGGTATTCATTACCGATTCTCCGTGCAGAATCACCGCAGCAGCCCTCCTCTGCCCCGAGGATTGTGAAGTTAATCCCTGCCTTCTGCAGAATCTTTACTACTGCCGTGGAGACTTTCTTGTAGCGGTCATCAAAGGCACCTGCGCAGCCTGCATACAGGAGAATATCAGCGCTGGCACCCTCAGTCGCAGTCTTCACACCGAGTTCCTTTGCCCAGTCACCTCTCAGGTGCCGACCAATACCCCACGGGTTGCTGTTATTCTCCATGTTTTTAAAAACAGCCTGAACCTCCACCGGGAAATTGGACTCCATCAATACCAGGTTGCGCCGCATCTCAATGGTCTTATCAACTGTAGTGATAAACACCGGACACTGAGAATGGCAGTTGAGGCACATGGTGCAGGACCAGATGGTATCATGCTCTATAACATCGCCGATCAGCGCCTTTTCCGTCTGTTGTCCATTTTCTCCAGGAACCCTCCCCTTTTCATCCATGTGGGCTTTGAGGTCCTGAATTAATTTTTTGGGAGAAAGAGGCTTTTCCGTGAGATGTGCCGGACAGTTGTCCTGACAGCGGCCACAGCGGGTGCACGCATCCAGATGAAAGAGCTGCGTTCTGGTCAGTTCATCAAGACGCGATACGCCGAATGTTTCAGCTGTTTCAAAATCCTTGATTTGACGCAGCACTCCGGGAGGCCCGTATTTCCTGAGGCAAATATTTATAGCTGAGGTTATTACGTGCAGAAATTTTGTGTACGGCGTGCAGGCAATAAGGCCTATAACCAGAAACAGGTGGATACGCCAGAGAACCTTATGGATGCCGACCTGCGTTTCAGGGCGTGCTCCGGAAAAGAGTGCCGAAAACACATACCCGGCTGGAGCCCACACGCCTGTTTCTCCGGTAATGCTCAGGCGGAGGCCTTCAACACAGAAGCCAAGAAGGATTATGGCAAACACCCAGACAAGCGCTATTGCATCTTCTGCCCTGGTGTCACTCAGGCGGTCAGGTTTCAGTATATATCTTCGATAGGCAGCAAGACACAGTCCCAGAAGCCCTAAGCTTCCTACGCTATCAAGAAAAAGGGAGAAAAAATTGCCGAAGAGGTGCGGGGTGGAAAACGTGACCTGTACGGCTGCTATAACAAGGATGGGGATTGCACAGGCACAGAAGATAAAGAGGTGCATGAGCCCCGGATAGAGCTCTTTTAATATACGCCGGTGGCCAATGGCATAAACAAAAAAATCCATCAGCCGCTGTCCTATCCCCTCTATCCGCTCTTCTTTCTGCCCCCTCATCCACAGCCGGTAGCGCCGGTACATACCGACGGTGAAAATGGTAAGGGCAATGAGCACCCATAAAGGGTCAAGTGTCGTGAGCATGTTTCCTATAGTGTATGGTATGGCTCGCTAATCCACAAAGCAGATCTGTGCGAGGATGAAACCCAAAGAAGATATCAGCCTTCTGCTTTGAGCTTTTTCAGCTCTTGCGTCATTACCGGTACTATTTTGAATAAATCGTCAACTATACCGTAGTCACATTTTGTAAATATGGGTGCTTCGGGATCTTTATTGATAGCAACAATTACCTTGGAAGTTCCCATGCCGGCATAGTGCTGAATGGATCCGGAAATACCGCAGGCAATATACAGGTTGGGAGAAACAACTTTTCCCGTCTGCCCTACCTGGTCGGACACTGTTTTCCATCCGGCATCCACTGCAGCGCGGGAAGCACCGACGGTGGCGCCGATAACATCTGCCATTTCCTCAAGCATCTTGAAGTTTGCAGCTTCCTTCATACCGCGGCCGCCGGAAATAATAATTTCTGCTTCCGTGAGATCAACTTTAGCTGCGGCTGTCTTGATAGTTTCTACAATGGTAACCCGGATGTCTCCTGCTGCAATTTCCGGAGTCACCTTTTCAACAGCAGCCTTTTTGGACGCATCAGGCGGAGTGGGGATGAGAACATTGGGTCGGATGGAAGCCATAATAATCGGGGCATTGGGGAACCCGATATCTGCATATACCTTGCCCGCATACATCGGCCTGCGGACATTAAAATTTCCACTGTCATCAAGATTTATTGCAGTACAGTCCGTGGCAAGACCTGCATTAACTTTAGCAGCCACTTTTGCAGACAGGTCTTTTCCGACTACCGTGGCTCCAAACAGAACGATCGAGGGCTGCTGTTTATTGATGAAGTCTGCCAGCGCTTTTGCATAGCCGTCTGAGGTATAGCTGGCAAGGGCATCATGCTCTATAATATATACTTTATGAGCACCGTATGCAGCGCACTGGTCTGCCGCTGCCTCCGGAATGGTTTTGCCGACGAATACAGCACAAACTTCTTCACCCTTCTTGTCTGCAATTGGCCTGACATTGCTGAGTATCTCAAAGGTAACTTTTCTTACCGCAGTTTCAGCAAGCTCTGCGAATACCCACATTCCTTTTCCCATTTTTTTCTCCTTCTTGAAGAACGTATATTTTTTTAAAACGTAATTAACTATAGTAACCCGTTAAATTGCTTTTGCTTCTTCGCGCAAGAGTTTGGCCAGTTTGGCTGCTTTCTCTTCCGGCGACTCTCCGGCTACAATCTGGGCGGCTGTGCGCGGAGGGGGAGAATAACATTTGAGCACTTTTGATTTTGCGCCAGCAGCACCTATGCGTGCTGCATCAAGTTTCAGGTCAGCAGCTTTAACCGGTTTTACTTCTTTTTTCTTTGCTTTCATGATGCCGGGAAGCGAAGCATAGCGGGGCTCATTGAGACCCTTCTGGGCAGTGAGAACACACGGTAACGGCAGTTCCAGAACTTCTTCTCCGCCGACTATCTGGCGGTTCACCGTTACTTTCTTTTTGTCAGCAGAAACTTCAACCTTGATTACCAGGTTGGCGTGAGGAATATTAAGATATTCTGCGAGGGCAACCCCTACTTGGGCGGCATCATCATCAATTGCCTGTTTTCCGCAGAATATTATATCGTATTCCATTCCCTTGATCTGCTCTGCCAGCGCGCGTGCAGTGGTGAATGCGTCACCGCCATCAAGTGCCGGATCATCAAGGTGCACGGCTTTATCCGCACCCATCGCCAGGGCTGTCCTTATGGACTCAATGCACCTCTCGGGGCCGAGACATACAATAGTAACCGTGCTCTGCCCGAATTTTTCCTTCAGTTTGAGTGCTTCTTCTACGCCATATTCATCATAGGGGTTAATAATAAACTTAACATCCTGCAGTAAAACATCCGAGCCGTCGGGCTTCACTCTGATTTGAGCTTCTGTATCAGGAACCTGTTTTAAACATACAATGCTGTTCACGTTTTCCTCCCTGTCTACATTGAAATTAATAATTTTGTGACTAAATCACAATGCAACCAATTACACTCGACCACAGTTTAGTATGCTGTATTTACCTATACGCTTATACAGTGTCAAGACTTTTTTCGAGGTCTGCTTTTACTCATGTCTTGTAAAGGTATGTAAGACACACTTCCAGTATGTGTGGTTTCTTTTTTGGTAAAAGGGGATTGGCAGTCAATCTCAACAATCAATCTACAGCAACTAAGGGTAATTTAGAGGGGATATTTGGGGTTATTGTTCTACTATTGGGGTGAAAGGAGATTGACTGCCAATTTTCTTGAATTCCTTAGGTTACTTTATATTATAATAATCTTACGTCCCCAAAGGGGTGCTGGCAACCAATCCGTATCAGAATTCTTCAGCATTATAAGATTTTCGAGGGGATTCCGGGTTCCGTCACAATCAGCTAACAGATTGATTGCCAGCAAAGTAATTTTATCTAATGTAGCTAACAAAAAATATGCCAAGACCGAATAAACAGCCTTTGCAATTACAATTATATGATTTTACTTTACTTATTATTAAATAAACTTTTACGCAGCCAATGGATGACGCCTAAAACAGGGCGAAACAATTGACACTTTGACATAACGGCGGGGAATATCCCTATGTTTCAGGTAGGAAAAATTTGATTATAGTCTGATAAGATACCTAAATACAACTGCTTGACATCTTGGCAAAATAAATGGTTTTTATTGGTTATCTTCCCCCTCTTCATCTATCCTGCGATAGATGGTTCTTGTCGAGATACCAAGGAGCTTGGAAGCGATATTTTTATCACCTTTGGACTGTTTGAGAGTTTCTTCCAGGACCATCCGTTCTATTTCCCTGAGAGGAATCTTGCCAATAGGGATATTGAGCACCCGCTCTTCTATCGGCGTGGTTCGGTTCTCTTCAACAGTCCTTACAATTTCATCAGGTATGTCAGCAGGAGATATAAAGCTTTCACGCGTCAAAACCACCGCACGCTCTATAGTGTTTTCGAGTTCGCGTACATTACCCTGCCAATGATATTTCAGCAGGATATCCAGCGCCTCTTTAGAAATACCATCTATTTTTTTATCATTTTTGGTGCTGTATATCTGCAGAAAATGATTGGCAAGCAATGGGATATCCTCTTTTCTTTCGCGGAGCGGCGGAATATGAATATTAATGACATTTAACCGATAATAGAGGTCTTCACGAAATTTTTTCTTATCAACCAACTCTTTGAGAGAAGTATTGGTTGCAGCAATCAACCTGGCATCTGCTTTAAAAGTCTTGCCACCTCCCAGCCGTTCAAATTCGCCGCTTTGCAATACCCGCAACAGTTTTACCTGGATTGCCGGGTTAATGTCTCCTACTTCATCTAAAAAGAGCGTGCCTCCGTGGGCAAGTTCAAAGCGGCCTTCTCTTCGGGCAATAGCCCCGGTAAATGCGCCGCGTTCATAGCCAAACAGCTCGGCTTCCAGCAGCGTTTCAGGCAATGCCGCACAGCTTACTTTGATAAATGATTTATTTTTACGCTGGCTTTGTTCATGAATAGCTTGGGCTATAACTTCTTTCCCAACGCCGCTCTCTCCGGTAATAAGAATGTTGGCAGAGCTTGAAGCCACTTGCGAGACAAGATCCATGACCTTGCGTATCGCCGTACTGTTGCCTATTACCTTGCTGCGGCCTATTATGGTATTTAATGTTTCAGACAGTCTCTTGTTTTCAAGCAGTAATGACTGTTTCTCAAGTGCCTTTTTTACTGCTTTTAAAATAGTTTGATTAAAAACCCGGCCCTGGTCTGGTGATGGTTTCTGAATAAAGTGGAATGCACCATCCCGCATTACCTCTACGGCGACTTCCACAGTGCCGTGCGCGGTAATCAGAATAACCTCAATATCGGGGGATATGGTTTTTGCCACTTTTAGCAGCTCGGCTCCGCCGACTTTTGGCATCTTTAAATCGGTTATCACCAGACCTATGTCATTCTTCTGAAGAATGTTAATGCCCTCTTCGCCGTCACCTGCAGTAAGAACCATATAACCCTCTTTCTGGAGGGTTTTGCACACGGCGGACCGTATCCCGGGTTCATCCTCGACAACAAGAATCGGTTTGGCCTGGAAAACAGTTTTTCTCTCTTCTTCAAAATCCAATGGGGTACTCCTTTTAATAAGACGGTAGATATGTTAACCAACGTTCAACGTATGGTAATTCATACTGCTTCTTCAGGTTTGGGAATATTAATGATAAAACGGGTACCCTCCTCGCGCCTGCTTTCACAATAAATCTCACCTTTATGCTCAGCAATAATATGTTTGGTAATGGAAAGTCCCAGTCCGGTACCGCCTGCTTTGGTGGTGAAAAATGGGGTAAATATCTGTTCAAGGTTCTCTTCAGCTATACCCTCACCGGTATCCATGAACATTACCTCAATCCACTTGTCGATAGAGCGCGTGGTAACATCAAGGGTTCCGCCATCCTTCATTGCCTCAATCGCATTTCGGATAATGTTTATAAAAGCCCGGTGCAGCTGCTCAAGGTCAATCTGCGCAAAAGGCAGATGAGGATCGAGGGATATTTTCAGGGTAATGGAATGGATGCGAACTTCCTCTTCCATAAAAGAAAAAATATCTCTCAGTAGCATATTAATATCCCCAGGCTCCAGCTTGATTTTGGGTAGCCGGGTGAACTGCAGGTACTCATCTATTACCTTATGCAGGCTATGCAGTTCATTTCTGACGATTGCAACCAGCTCGCGAGCTTCTGCAGAATTAACTCCCCTAAAGCTATCTATTTCATCCTCAAGCAAGTCTACATTCAATGTCAAAGCACTGAGGGGGTTGCGTATCTCATGGGCAACCTGTGCAGACATCTTTCCGATGACAGCCAGCCGTTCGTTTTGAATGCTTTCTAACTGGAGCAATCTTTCTTTGGTTACATCCTTGACGTATTCAACCACCCGCACGGTTTTACCGTTTCTATCCTTGAGGGGAAACGTATACAGATGAAAATAATATTTTTTACCCCCCAGCGTAATGCTCACCCGTTCCCTGAAAGCCGGTTCTCCTGTTTTAAATGTCTCTTTTGCCGGACAGCCAAGACACAGGTCCTCCCTCTGTAGAAATACTTCATGGCATGGTTTTCCGAGAAAAAAATCCAGGGGTTTATTCTGCCAGCGGCAGACCGCTTCATTAACCATGAGCACCCGGTAATACTGGTCAATAATGGTAATCCCGTCAGTGATGCCGTTAAATACCTCCTGGCTCCATTGAAGATTCTGGTTGACCTGCTGGTTTTTCTTCTCCTGCCAGAGCAGCCATAGCGCCCCCACCAGAATTGTTATGATGAAGCTCCCCAGAAAAATGGCGAGGCGTTTTTTACTTTCACTGAGCTGTTCCAGCACTTCAGGGTATGGTGTTGAAACACCAATTGACCAGCCGATTCCTCCGAGATTAATAGGGGTATAGGCAATCAGTTTTTTAGTAAGCCCTTTTTCACCGGCATGCCACCCGGTAACATACTCGCCTTTTCCCTCTTTTCCCTGAATCATTTTCTGATGCACAATCTCTTCAAGTCTCCACGAAGAGAACCCCGGCATTCCTTTTTTCGATGCCTCAACAGCCTCTTTCCCTTCCATGGTACTGTCAGGGTGGGCGATAAGAATACCCTTATTATCAACCATCCAGGCATATCCGGTTTTTCCCGACCGGATAGGATAAATAAATTTCTGCTTTATTGCATTGAAATCAGGAATGCAGCATACCCATTTCCCCTGAGAGGCGACAGGGATACACATAATAAATGATAGAATGGATTCTGTACCGTTTTTAATAGCTGTTATATTAGAAATAATCGGATGTCTTTTACCAGCGCCTCCGTCAAACAATTGCTTCAATCCTATTGTTTCACCGTTTACGGTAGAAGATTGCAGAGGGAAATGGTAAACAATGTTCCCCTCGTTATCTGAAGCAAACAGCCACAGTATCTGACCTTCAGTGTTTGCTTTAACTGACCTGAATACCCCTTCGTAGGTCATAGTAGATTGCGAGCCAGAAGTTATGATATCTGCGGCAATCTTTAAAGTCCCCTCTATATTGCCTATGAGCTCTTTGATACCCCGCGCCGCTTCCCGTACCAGAAAAAGCTGTTGTTCATTAAAAGCATCTGCGGCGTTCAACTCCATAATTCGGTAGCTATTAAAGCCTATAGCCAAAACCCCGGCAATAATGACGATGGTTGCTAACCATATTTTCAGCATTGGAAGAAATATCTTTCCCACGTGCAGACCCGCAATAATAGTTCTAAAATAGTATTTAAGCCTTGTTCGGACAGTAAAAGTGACCCTGCCCTTCCTTAAGCATCATCATACTGTTACGGATGAATAATACATAAAGGATTGAGAAAAAGGGATGGGGAATACGCAGTGAATAAAATGTATGATGATAGTGATCCCTTTCATCGAGGCTGAATAAATTATGCTTTGTTTTTTTAAAATTATAACTGGGTTGCTCTGTAAAATCAATTAAAATGTACTTTTGTGCCGGTAAGCATACGAACGGGTGAGTAATAAAGAGGTTAAAAGGGAAAGAGGTAAAAAGAGGAAGCGCTTTTCAGGTTGAGTTTATGGCCAGGGTTTAAACCCTGGCCATAAACCGTATACCCTACAATAGATATATTACTGGCGTCCCTTAACTAACACATCAACCACCGAAGGATCGGCCAGGGTCGTGGTATCACCCAGATCAGTGATTTGACCAGCAGCGATTCTCTTCAGGATTCTGCGCATAATCTTGCCGCTTCTGGTCTTGGGAAGACCGTCTGCAAACTGAATCTTATCAGGTGTTGCAATAGGACCGATCTCCTTGCGGACATGGGCGACAAGTTCTTTCTTCAGTTCATCTGACTTTTCGACACCAACGTTCAGGGTAACGTATGCATAGATACCTTCACCCTTTATCTCATGCGGGAACCCGACAACAGCAGCTTCTGCAACTTTCGGATGAGCAACCAGTGCGCTTTCAACTTCAGCAGTCCCCATACGGTGGCCTGAGACATTAATAACGTCGTCAAGACGGCCCATTAAGAAATAATCACCATCCTGGTCTATGCGGGCACCGTCACCGGTGTAGTATTTACCGGGGAACTGGGTAAAATAGGTGTCTTTAAACCGCTGGTGATCACCGTAGATGGTTCTCATTATACCGGGCCAGGGTTTGGTAATAGTCAGGTACCCGCCCTCATTAACTTCTACCGGGGTGCCATTTTCACGGACAATTTCCGTAGCCACACCAAAGAAGGGTCGGTTTGCAGAGCCGGGTTTGATCTTCATAGCGCCGGGGATCGGGGTAATCAGAAAACCGCCGGTCTCGGTCTGCCAGTAGGTATCCACAATCGGGCAACGGCCTCCGCCGATCTTGTTGTAGTACCACATCCATGCTTCCGGATTAATCGGCTCACCGACGGTGCCGAGGATTCTCAGGCTGCTCAGATCAATGCCTTCAACCCACTGGTCACCCTGCGCTGCGATGGCGCGGATTGCGGTCGGAGCGGTGTAGAACTGATTGACCTTGTATTTTTCAACAATTTTCCAGAACCGGGAATAATCCGGCCAGCTGGGAACTCCTTCAAACATGACACTTGCAGCTCCGTTTGAAAGCGGGCCATAGACTATGTAGCTGTGTCCGGTAACCCAGCCGATGTCAGCAGTACACCAGAAGGTATCCTCATCTTTCAGATCAAAAACATACTTCAGGGTAGTGGTTACATACAGGAGATAGCCTGCTGTTGTGTGCAGTGCGCCCTTCGGCTTGCCGGTGCTGCCGCTGGTATAGAGAATGAACAAAGGATCTTCTGCATCCATCTCTTCGGGCTTGCAGTATGCCTTAATGTCCTTTGCGTTCATCTCCTCATTCCACCAGGAATCGCGGCCTTCTTTCATGGTGCACTTTGAATTTGTCCGGTTGACAACAATACAGGACTTAACGCTCGGGCATGACTCAAGTGCCTGGTCACCACTTGCCTTCAGAGGAACTGATTTTCCGTTTCTGTAGGACGCGTCGCTGGTGATGAGTATTTTTGCCTCGCAGTCCTGAATTCTGTCCTTCAGGGCTTCTGCACTAAAGCCGCCAAACACGATGCTGTGGACTGCCCCGATGCGTGCGCAGGCAAGCATGGCAATGGGAAGTTCAGGAATCATGGGCAGATAAATGGCAACCCGGTCACCCTTCTTGACGCCTTTTTTCTTAAGCACGTTTGCAAACTTGTTTACCTCTGTATAAAGCTCCATATAGGTGTATGTCCGTGCGTCATCCACGGGTTCGCCCTGCCACATGAGTGCAGCCTTGTTCTTTCTCCAGGTCTTTATGTGGCGGTCAAGGCAATTATAGGAGATATTCAGCTTTGCCC
>CAIYCZ010000345.1 GCA_903924805.1 uncultured delta proteobacterium
AATGCCGGATCCTGATTCTCCTTATAGCGTGTAGCGTGCACGGTCGCATCGATGATGCTGTTGAAGCCCCGGTTCACTGGGTATACGCCAACTTCTTCGATAATCTCTTTTTCCAGCGTGAGCCGGACCATCATGGACTCGTTTGTCCTGCGCACGATAGTTGCCGTGAATGCTGCCCAGGCATCAGCGCCTGCGAGCCTCGTGATTGTCTTTGTTGAGACCGGTTCTTCAATAAACGAATTCGGCGGCAGGTTTTCAAATGCAGTCCGAACATAGACAACGGGATCCTGCACAAAATTGGCAACAACCCACCCGTCCCGTTCAATATTTTCTGCGGTATTACTACCAGAAAAGAGCACCATGCTGGCATTTCCTTCCCGGAAATGGATGCCCATCGGTGCCGCGTTGAACAGGGTTGTTGCGATTACCTCATTAATCCCGCCCTTTAAAAGTCCCATTGCCATCCTTCTCCCAGTGCGATAAAGATTGAAGAGATGATGATATCCGCGGTTGAGCCTGGATTGATATCCCGTTCAATACAATCAGCATCAAAATCCTTTAAGGAGTGTTTGCCATCGAGAACCTCCCTTGCAACGAGCATGGTCTCCTGCGCAACCACAACGCCATGTTTTTTGATGATGAAAGTGTCCGGTTCAGAGGCGAGGAGGGTTAGGAAGGTATTGACAATTGCCTGCCTGCCCGGGCCGAATTGTTTAAGGAGATCAGCTCCCCGTCTTGTTAAGGGAAATCCCGTCACCCACTCCCGTGCCACCATGTCATTTGCCGCCGAATGCCGCATCACATCAAGGAGCGTCATATCACGGTCCCGGATCACCGTAAGGGTATGGGGATCATGCACATCCAGATCATCCGTGACGTTCATCTTAACCGATGTCAAAGCAAAAGCCTTGTAGAACGCAACCGCATCTGAAACATCGGTCTTTTCAATTGCCCGGATCGCTCCGGGAATATCTCCGCCATATACAAGCGGGATGAGAAGAATAAATGCTCCAAAATGCGTATTGCCGCCGTTATGACAATTGGTGTCCCGGACTGCATGCCTGATGATTTCCCCGATTCGCCCTGTTCCTGTCTCAGCCTCTTCAAGCGCCGGACGGGCAAATAGGGTTGATGCCAGGAAATGTTCAAGCCGGGTATCAGGATAGTCATGGCAACGGTCCACGTTCCCCGGTTTTGGGTAGGCGCAGACCTCCAGCATCAATGCTAGCTGTGCACGTTCAGCTGCTCTCATCAAAAGGCACGTCATGGAATACACGGCTCATTATCGTATCTGAGAGATCGCGTTTCAGGCGCATATACTCTTTCTTTGAAAGTCCCACCTGTTTGAGCGTCATATCGCGGAACATGCAGGGAGAAGACGTTTTGCAGCACCAGGCAAGGCTCCCAAAACAGGTCTGATTCCCCTCCTGGAGTGGAGTGCTTTTTACCGCATCCAGTTTCATCCGGATGTAGGCTTCTTTTGGTACGTCGATCCGGGAAAGGGTTGGGAGGAGCGGGCACTCTTTGACCGGCATGCAGCAAAAGGCGAGTGCACGGATGTCCCCGCCCCGGCACAGCTGTTTGGGAGAGTTATACCACCCTTCTTCCATAGCATAACGGGTAATGGCTGCGTCCAGTCCTGACAGGGTGCGTGTGTCAGATTTGCGTGCAAGCGACACGATGTCCGCCCCGTGAGAGAGCATCTCCCGCATCCGGTCAAACGTGTTTATGGAATTATTGGCAATCAGCATGAGCGGGCAGCTGTTCCGGATCTGCCGGAGTTTTGCCGAACCGAAATCCATCAGATCAATATGCAGAATATCTGCTCCGGATTGCCACAGTTTCCGGGCAAGGAGCCGGTCATCGGCAGCAACACCGGCACGGATTTTTACCGACACGATTACATTTTCAGATTTGAGCGCCCTGACAACAGCCATTAATTCTCCGGGTTTTTTCAGGTAATGCTCTCCACACCCGGCAGTTATCATGGCAGGCTGCCGGCAATGGGCATCAATTTCGTAGACAACGCTTTCACCCAGCGATCGCGCAATGGCACCGAATG